>NZ_JBXUOY010000077.1:0-19445 GCF_057196705.1 Streptomyces sp. ATLC9
AACCCGGCGCCCACCCGACGCGACAGCCGGGCCGTCGGCCTGCCCAGCCTCAGCCCACGGCACGAAAACGGTCCACCGACTCCGTCGGCGGACCGTCACGAAACTTCGAGGCTAGCTCGGCGACGACGGTGGGCAGTTCCTTGTGGGGGGCGTAGATCTTCGCGACGGAGACGAAGTCCTCGTCACGGGACAGGTTGTCGATGAGCCGGGAGAGGCTGACGAGCGCGGGCATGTCGTTCTCGTCGAACCAGTGGGAACGGTCCTCGATCCGGTCCAGCAGCCAGCCCTTGAGTGCCTTCTCCTGAAGTGCGTCCCACCCTTCGGTGGCCCAGCGCCGTTTGTATTCGGGTCGCTCGATCATGCCGATGGCACGGGACGACTCGATGGCGTCGATCCGCTTCTGAACGACCTCGCGGTAGGCAGCAGGCCAGTGATCGGGGATCTCGGTGATGGGCGTGGATCCATGCCGCTTGAACCACTCGTCGCTGGCCTCGCCTGCGGCTACCCGTCGCGCGAGCACGATCTCGAAGGCCCGCTCCCCGAGGGCGAGTTCCGGGATGTTAGGGGAGTCGGGGTCCTCAGAGAGGCGCAGATCCTCGGAGTGCAGGTTGTAGAGCGAGTAGACCTGCCAATCCAGCTCCTCTTGAAGGGAAATCATCCGGGCGTGGGTTGAAAGCCAAGTGGCATAAGCCTCGCGGAGGGTAGAAATTGTGGAGGTGGCGCCAATTTTAAGAACGGAAAGAAGAGAGTCTGTGAGCTGCTGGGCAGTGGCGTCCAGTGCGACCGCAAAATTAGTCGGATTTTGAGTGGGTAGAGGGAAATTCTGCAACTTTGTTCCGGTGAATTCGTGGAATTGCTCCCAGAGCTCCGTTTTGATTCCTGATTGGTGCCCCTCTGCCCCTTTGCTGTGGCTCATCATCTTTAGCCAGAAGCCGGCAGTCGAACTGTTGAGTACCCCGAGGAGGTTGATGTAATCTCGTTCGCCTGCATCTTCTTTAAGTTTTATAACGGGTGAAGTTCGATTGAATGCCTTTCCGCCGCGATCCATGGCGAAATGTGCCTGTGTTGCGACGAAAGGAAACGCGATCGAATACTTAGATCGAAAGCGTTTTGGGAAAAACATGCTGTGGTCGTACCATCGCAACCCGCGTTGAGCTGGTGTCTGGCCAAAGTCCACGCGTTGTTGAAGTGAAGTGCGGTTGGGCCACAGATACCGATATTCAGCTCGGCTGACTTCTCGCCTCTCGCCCTTCGAGTTGTAAGGGAAAATTGTGCAGGTGTCAGAGGTGATCGTATAGTCACGCACTCCGTCTCCACGGACTACTGGAACATACTCAGAAATCCCTCGTGTGGCGACAGCGCTGTGTGTGAGGTAAAAAGCCTCGTCAAGCCCTGTGTGGGTAGTCCGCCCGATGGCTTCAGCTACTTGACTCAAGGTTGCATCCGTGGCTTCTGAGAGTCGTTCTACCATCTCTCGTCCGCCGGCCGTCATGATCCAAGGTTGTTGGCTAAAGTGCCGATTGCGCTCCAAATCGTCCACAGAAACCCACTGGCTTATTGATCCCGGTCGATCGATTTGGCTGACAATCGCTTGCCATACAAGCCCGTCTTCGGCAACTTCGGGTGCAGTTGGTTCACCCTGCACGCTACGCACCGTCCGGATGGTTGTCGATCGCCAGTTTCCTCCTCGTCGGCGCCCAATCAAAATTATTGTCGGAGTTCCGTGTCCGGGGATATAAGCTCCTGAGCTGTCGATTACCTCCGTCAGCTCTACTTGGTGGCCAAAGTACGTCTCAATGAGCCGGGTGCCAAACTCTCTCTTCATGAAAGAGTTGGCGGTGATTTGTCCGACAAGGCCATATCCAACTCCGCTTTCCGTGTCCCCCGCCTTCGCCAGCTCGAAAAATCGCTGGGCAAACGGTACCGACAATGCATATGTCCCCGCGCAGGCGTCGTACAGGCCTCGATAAAGCGCGTTAAGTTTCCTGTCCTTCACTGTGATATACGGCGGATTCCCCACCACCACGTGATACCGCCCCGGTGTCAGAATTCCCGGATGCTCGTGCAGGTCCTCCGTCTCGTACTTGAAGTCGGCCAGCTCATCGGCGCCCTCCTCCTCCAAGCCGTCGAACAGATTGCCCTGCTTGTGCCGGTGCTTGATGAGCGAGTCGCCCACCGCCAGGTGGATCGGCCACTCGTACTTCGCGGCCTCCGCCAGCGTCCGCACCCCACTGGCCGCCATCGCCGCCACCAGCAGGCGGAACCGGGCGATGGCCACCGCGAACGGGTTCAGGTCCACCCCGTGGACCGAGTCCAGTGACTCGCGCACCCGCTCGTGCACGTCCTTGCCCGGTCGGCCGTCCGCCCACAGCCGGACCAGCCGCCGGAACGCACCCAGCACGAAGTGCCCTGACCCGCACGTCGGGTCGATCATCTTCAGGCCCTCGTACCCGAACTCCCGCACGGCCGGGTCCATCGTCCGGTCGAGGATGAACTCCTCCACGAACTCCGGGGTCTGGAGCAGCGCGTACGTCTTGCGAGCCGCCTCGCTCAGGTCCTGGTACAGGTCGCCCAGGAAACGGGTGTCCCAGCCCCGCGTCCCGTCGCCGTCCTCCTCCAGCGGGTCCCGGAAGTCGTGGACGAGTACGCCCTCCTCGTCCCGCGCGCGCCAGAAGTCCACCAGGTCCCGCGCGCCGTCGTGCGACAAGGGGATCTGGTACAGCGGGTTGTGCCGCCGGTCGAACAGCAGCCGTCCCGCCTGCCCCGCGCCCAGTTCCTCGAAAGCCTGCTCGAGCCAGCCCCGGTACGTCGGGTCCTCGGACCGCGCGACGTACTCCTCGAACCGGGCCAGTGCCAGGTCGCGCCGGTCAGGCTCCGGAGCGGTCAGGTACGGCTCCGGGATCAGGCGGTTGTCCTCGCAGAAGCGGACGAAGACCGTGCCCAGCACCCACGCCACCGCGACCTGGGTGACCCGCTCGTCCAGCCAGGAGTTCCACGTCGCCGCCGTACGGCCGAGCCCGCGCGCCCGGTCGTACTCGGCGCGCAGCCGCGTCCCGACCTCCGCGACCTCCCCCACCTGGCTCCGCAGATCGGCCTCGGCCGCCTTGACCTGCCCCTTCAGGTCGCCTAACAGGGCCTTGCGGTCGATCACCTGGCGTCTCCCTCGCTGCCGTTCTTCTTCATTCCCGCCCTCATCGCGCCGGCCCGGTGGGCGTTGCGCACCCACGAGTCCGGCAGTTCGATCCACTCGCCCAGGCCCGCCTGGTACGCCACCGCCACCTGCCCCAGCTTCGGTTCGCGCGCCGGGTCCGGCTGCGGCACGAGCAGCCACAGCCCGCGCCCGCCCCGCCGGGCAGCCTCCGCCAGCCGGTCCAGGACGCCCATCGCGTCGTAGCGGGCGAAGACCGCCACCTCCGTCAGGAGGACCGGGCCCGTCCCCGCCCCCGGCGCGAGCAGTTCCCGTATCCGCGGCTCGACCGCCCCCCACGCCGTACGGGCGTACTCGGTGAACTTCAGCGCGCCCCGCGACCCCGGCTCGGCCACGTCCGCCTTCAGCAGCGTCTCCCACGTCGGCTTCGTGCCCGGCGGGACCAGCGCGTGCAGGGACTCCAGGAACAGCTTCGTCACCGAGACCGGCCGGGCGCCGACGCGCTCGGCCGACAGCTCCCGTACCGCCTCGACCGTGCGGCCGTGGTGCACGGTCAGCACCCGGTAGCCGTCCCGCCGGGCCGAGGCCAGCAGCCGTTCGTCGGCTCGCACCGCGCCCGCGAGCAGCGGGTCGTCCGAGTACCGGGTCGCCGCGCCCACGACGGTGGACTGCCGTCCCGCCACGCCCGTCAGGTAGCTGGACGCGTCGTCCAGGCGCGTGGGCAGGTAGCGCGGCTTCCCGGAGTCCTCGTGCGTCGACAGGGCGAGGTCGAAGCCGGCCTCGCGCAGCGCCTTCGTCAGCGGGCCGCCGGTCGGCAGTTCACGCGTGCTCCTGCCCCGGGCGTCCCTGACGACCAGCTCGGGGAAGCGGGCCCGTACCCGCTCGTGGACGTCCTCCGGGCGCAGGCCCGGCTGCCATGCCTCGGGGACGCCCGGGTTCAGCCGGACCAGTCCGGCCTGGGTCAGGCGCAGTGCCCGCACCAGCGGCAGGTCGCGCGGGTAGATCTCCAGGCGGGGGGTGGCCGCCGCGTTGACGGACGCGGCGGCGGCCAGCTCGACCAGGCGCCGCTCGTCCCAGTCGACCACGCCCGGCGGCGGGGTCAGCGCGCCCAGCTCGCTCAGCACGGTCGTGGCCGTGGGCAGGGTCTCCAGGCGGGCCAGCCGGTCGGCGGTCCTCCCCAGCCGGGTGGCGTAGTCCAGGAGGCCCGGAGCCGTCGGGGTGTCGGGGGCGTCGCCCTCGCGGACGTCCAGCGCGAGCAGCCCGGCCGCCAGCGCCTCCTCGGTCGCCCTGCGGTTGGGCTGGTGCTGGAACTCGGCCTCCTCCGGCTGGAGTTGCTCCACCTCGACGACGGCCCGGACGGCCGCCAGGGCGAGCGCGCGCCGCTGCTCGCGGCCCGGCAGTTGCGTACCGCGCCGTACGGCGAGCGCGTCGGCTATCTCCACGGCGGAGGCGACCCGGCCCAGGCCCTCCAGCAGCTCCACGATCTCGTCCCGCAGGGCCTGGACCGCGGGCAGCTTCCTCCAGCGCTTGCGCTCCTCCTTCAGCATCTGCGGGATGCGTCCGGCGGACAGTCCGAGTGCCTCGGCCACGTCCTTCTGCTTGGGCCACACGCCGATGCCGGGCAGCTCGCCGTGTGCGTCCGGCAGACGCAGCAGCAGCCGGACCATCTCGACCTTGTTGGCGTTGGAGCGGTTGTTGTTCAGCTCGGGGACGAACAGCGTGGCGAGGGTGTCCAGGCTCACCGAGCGCAGGGCGGACTCCGTCAGCCCGGCCGCTCCCTCGCCGGCCGCGAGGGCTCCGGCGACGGCCGACTCGACGGCGGTGAGCTGGGCCAGTTCCTCCCTGGCCTCCGCCCGGCCCTTCGGCGTGAGCGGGGAGAGCGGCGCCTCGCGCAGCAGCCTGCCCCACTGACGCTGGCGGCGCTGCACCTCGGTGCGCGTCCTGGTGCCCAGGCCCGGCGCGTTGAGGAGCTTGCTGCGGCTGTAGTCGAGGAGGCCGCCCACGGTGGTGATCCCGAGGCCGTAGAGGAAGGACTCGGCGGCCGGGGTGAGACCGGCGGCGGACAGGTGGGTGTCCCGGGTGACCGCCGCCGCGAGGCGCTCGCGCCGCTCGTCGGCGGTCAGGGGTTCGGCGTCCGCGATCGCCGCGGCGCGCCGACCGGCCGGATCCTGCCGCGGGGCGGGTTCGGGGTGGCGGGAGCGGTGGCTGGACGGCACCGCCTGCGAGGCGTCCAGGAAGATCTTCTTCCAGGCGTCCCGCATTGGCTTCAGGTCGGGGAAGCGCCGGGACGCGTCCCGGTGCAGGGCCTTGCGGAAGAAGGCGACCAGGCCGTCCCGTACGGCCGGCTCGAAGGCGTCGGCCTGGATGGTGGGGTAGGGGAACTCCTTTGAATCTGTCATCCGGGGCGGAACCGAGCCGTCGCCCCACCTGGGCAGCTCGCCCGAGGCCATCTGGTGGAGGGTGACGGCGACGGCGTACCGCTCGGCGTGCGAGTCGTAGGCGGTGCGGGTCAGGGTGCCGATGAACGGGTCGAGGTAGCCCTCCGTCCCGGCCGCGTAGTCCTTCGCCGGGTAACCCGCCAGCGAGAAGTCGATGAGGACCAGCTCGCGGGTGCGGTTGGGGCGGACGCGGATGGCGATGTTGTCCGGCTTGATGTCGCGGTGCCAGACCCCCTCGCCCTCCAGGAAGTCGACGGCGCCGAACAGGTAGTCGCCGTACGCCTCCAACTGGTCCATCTGCAGACGGCCGTGCTCGCGCAACTGGCGCGCGACCGTCTCCTCGCGACGGCGGGTGCGCGTACGGGTACCGGTCTCGGCGGTCTCCGGGTCCTGCTCGAGGCCCTCCCGCTCGTCGCCCACGTACTCCAGGGCGAGGACGGTGCGGTCCCCGATGCGCAGGGGCTCCGGCTCGACCAGCCGGATCACCCGGGAGTCGGGACGCAGCCGGTTCATCACCTCGGCCTCCTGGACCAGCACCTG
The DNA here is from genome assembly GCF_057196705.1 of Streptomyces sp. ATLC9. Taxonomy (NCBI): domain Bacteria; kingdom Bacillati; phylum Actinomycetota; class Actinomycetes; order Kitasatosporales; family Streptomycetaceae; genus Streptomyces; species Streptomyces sp. ATLC9. The sequence continues at coordinate 6,127 of NZ_JBXUOY010000077.1, forward strand.
GCCCCGGCCGTCCGAGAGGGCGACCTTCAGGACGGCCAGCGGCCGGGTCCTGCGCGCCTCGGCCTGAAGATCGCGGACGAGGAAGGCCCGGCTGGTGGAGCCGGTGCCCAGGCGGCGGCGGACCTCCCAGCGCCCGCCGAGCACGTCGCCGGCCACCGCCTCCAGCGGATCCTTCCCGGCGTCCCCGGCGGAGTCGGCGGGCTCGGACCCGGCGGCCGGGGACGGCGCGGTCAGGCCGTCCTCGACGATCTCCAGCATCTCCAGGAACTCGTCCACCGAGGACAGGCGCTGCCCGGGCCGGTAGGCGGTCGCCGCCTGGACGAGGAAGTCGATGTCCTCGGAGAGGCCGTCGACCAGCGAGCTGGGGCGCAGACCCTCGCCGGCCTCCAGGCGGGCCAGCAGTTCGGCCTGGCTCGCGGCCGGGGCCCTGCCGGTGACCAGCAGATAGGTCAGGACGCCGAGGCCGTACACGTCCAGGTACACCGGATCGGCCCTGAGCGCGGTCAGCTCCGGGGCGAAGTAGGGGTCGGAGCCCTCCGACAGGTGCATCGCCGACAGCGCAGTCGGGGCGAAGCGGGTCATGCCCCGGCCGCTGCCGCCCTCGGAGCCGGAGGCGCGCTGGGTGGCGATCTGCCAGTCCGAGATCTCCAGACGGGGGGTGAGCCAGGGGGTGTCCTCACCGGCCGTCCGCCCGCGGCGGCCCCGGTGGCGGGGGACGACGTGGATGGCGCGGGGGGCCAGCGCCCGGTGGTGGATGCGGGCGGAGTGCGCCGAGCGCATCGTCTCGGCGAGCTGGCGGACCAGCGCCATCCGGCCGAGGATGTCCAGCCCCTTGCCGTACTGGAGCAGGTACTCGTCCAGGCGGAGCGTCCGCGGGTCGTAGTCGAAGATCAGCGCGGAACCCGCCGCGTGCCCCGACGGGTAGTACTGCCTGAGCTGGACGACACCAGGATGCCGGAACCGCTGCAGGACCGCCGCCTCGCGGCGGGCCGCGTTCTCCACCGACCGCCGGATCGACGCCTCCGACCCGCGCTCGCTCAGGTAGACGCGGACCCTGGCCACCTCGGGCAGCTCGCTGTGGTGCGCCTCGTAGTCGGCCCAGGTCGGTCCCGAGTCGAAGGACTTCCGCTCCAACTGGTAGGGGCCGACCTTGTACTCGGCCTCGCTCCTGCGGATGCCGATCCGGTCCAGCGCGGCCCTGATCTCACGGGAGTCGCCGGCGGAGATCCGGCGCCGCTCGTCGCGCGGGGGCCGCTTCAGCATCGCGACCAGCTCATCGACGGTGTACACGCCGTTCCGGTCGTGGGCGGGCAGGCGGACGCGCAGGCCGCCGTCGGTGAAGCAGACGGCCTCCCCGACCCAGACCCGCCCGCCGTGCCGGCCGAGCAGCGAGGCCAGCTCCTTGGCCTTCTTGTTGACGAGGTGGAGGGGGTTGCCGTGGGGGCGGCGGTGGCCGGCCGGCGTGGTCTGGACCCAGGTGCCGTTCTCACTGGCCACGGAGCCGTGCCAGTCCTTCAGCTCGATCATGTGGACGCCGCCGGGGGCGACGACGAGCAGGTCGACCTCGCGGACGTGACCGGTGTGGGCGGTGAAGGTGAAGTTCGACCAGGCCCGCCAGGGATCGGCGTCCGGCAGCCTCTCCCGGATGGCTTCCAGGCCACGGTGCTCATGGTCGAACTCGGACTCGGTGACCGTGGTCCACCGGCCTTCCCGCATGCGCCGTCCCCGCCTCTTGCACTCTGTCTCCCGTGGCCGTCCACTCCGGGCCCCCGGCCTTTCGTACCGTTTCCACCGCGTCGCGGACCCGGTGAATCCTAGTGGTGGCCGCCGACAAGAGGTACGGCTTCGGCGGAGGCGGTGGCGGTGGGGCCGCCCTCCGGCGGCTCCGGATGCGGAACCCGGTCCGGTCGAGCGCACAGTGAGGATGCCGGCACGGAGAACCCCGGCAGGGCGTACGGCCTCGGCCACGCTGCTCGGCCGAACACCCGACGCCGCGCGGTGGCCGCAGGGCAGGCCGCCCTGCGAAGCGGCATCCCGTCGCGGCGCATTCTGGCCGAGTCCACTCCTGTGCCGAACAAACGACACTACGATCCGGTCGGGGGTCTCGGCATCCCGGCGTGTGCGCCGGCGGCCGGAAGCCGGCGTGCCGTATGAGCTCCTCCGCATCACCGACTTCCCAGCAGCCCGCCAGGAGGGCCCCGTGCCGTACACGGCCGAGATCAGCCGCAGCAATCCGACGAGCATCATCTTCCTCGTCGACCAGTCGACCTCCATGAGCGACCCCATCGGCGGTGAGGTCCCCCAGCGGAAGGCGGACGTCGTCGCCGACGCCATCAACCGCCTCCTGACCGAACTCTCGGTCAAGTGCGCGAAGGAGGAGGGCGTACGGGACTACTTCCACGTCGCGGTCGTCGGATACGGCACCACCGTGGGCTCGGCGTTCGCCGGCTCGCTCGCCGGCCGCGACATCGTCCCCCTCAGCGAGGTGGCGGACAATCCGGCCCGGATCGACGAGCGAGGCAAGAAGGTGCCCGACGGTGCCGGGGGCCTGGTGGAGACCGTGGTCAACTTCCCGCTGTGGATGGACCCGGTAGCACACGGCGGAACCCCGATGAACCGGGCCCTTCGCTATGCCGAGAACCTCGTCGCCGGCTGGACGGAGAGCTACCCGGCCGGTTTCCCGCCTATCGTCATCAACCTGACGGACGGGGAGTCGACCGACGGCGACCCCACCGCGGCCGCCGAGGCCATCACCTCGCACGCCACCGCCGACGGTGCGGCTCTGCTGTTCAACCTGCACGTCTCCGCCGCAGGCGGCACCCCCACGGCTTTCCCCGACACCGCCGACGGCCTTCCCGACAGCTACGCCCGCACGCTCTTCTCCATGTCGAGCCCGCTGCCCAGCCACATGCGCTCCTACGCCGCATCCCAGGGTCAACGGGTCAGCGAGACGACCCGCGGCTTCGTCTACAACGCGGACATCACCACGGTCGTGCAGTTCCTCGACATCGGCACCCGGGCCACCGAACTGCGGTGACGACCTCTCTCTCCTGCGTGTACGTCACGCACCTCGTAGCCCCGAAGCACGGGAGTGCCGAGGACGAGTGCGAGGACGCCGTAGCCGTCCTGCCGAGCCGCCCACACGACGACATGCTGCGCGAGCCCGTCACAGCGGGCGTCTGCGACGGTGCGACGGAAAGCGCACTGGCCAAGGACTGGGCCCGGCTGCTGTCCCGTGCGGCGGCCGAACACGCCCTGGCACAACCGGACCTGCTGGCCGGCGGGGCCGCCTTCGAGGAGTTCGCGTCGTCGGTGGTGGCTGGGTGGGACCCCTGGCTGGTGCGATACACGCAGGCGCGCGTCGCGGAGGGGCGCCCTTTGAAGTGGTACGAGCACACCAAGCTCGCCGAAGGCGCCTACGCGACGCTGCTCACGGTGCGCGTCGATCCGGACCCCGGCTTCCACCACGAGACGGCCGAACCGGCGTGGCGGTGGCGGGCTGCCGCCCTGGGGGACAGCTGCCTGTTCCACCTGCACGACGACCGGCTGGTACAGGCGTTCCCGGTGGGGGCCGTCGAAGAGTTCGGCGCCACCCCCGACCTCTTCGGCAGCCGCAACCACGACGTGGCGCTGCTGTCCTGCCGTACGCGGTTCACCGAAGGCCGATGCCGGCCCGGCGACCGGCTGCTCCTCATGACCGACGCCCTGGCCGCGTGGTTCCTGTCGGCCCCGGACCAGGACGACGCGGTACGCCAGTTGCTGGAGTTCGCAGGCCCCGACGACCGGGACGGGTTCCAGGACTGGCTGAACGGTCTGCGGGACTGCGGACAACTGCGCAACGACGACGTGGCGGTCGTACGGATCGACTTCGAAGGGCGGTGAACGTGGGCCCGTCCACCTCTCCACAGCGGCAGTTCCCCAGCGGCGCCGACTACGCGGAGGCGCTGCAGCACACGCACCTGTGCTTCCGGCATCCCGAGCTCAAAGGCGCACGGCCGGAACTGACCGGACTCGGTCTGCCCCGCGCCATCTCCGGTGCCTTCGCGAGCGTGTTCTCGTTGACCTCGACCGCGTCGGGCCAGCGGTACGCGGTCAAATGCTTCACGCGCCACGTTCCAGACCAGGAACGCCGTTACCGGGCCATCAGCTCCCGACTCGCCCGGTTGGACCCGGCCGAACTCTCCCAGCCGTGGAATCTGGGCTTCGAGTACCTTCCTGACGAGATCAGCGTCGGGCAGGAGCGCTATCCGGTCCTGAAGATGGAGTGGTGCGAGGCCGTCACCCTGTCGTCCTGGCTCGACGACAACCACGGCGACCGGTTCGCCGTCGATCGTCTGGCAGGCCGGTTCGAGGCGTTGACCCGTGACCTGGCGACCCACCAGATAGCCCACGGTGACCTTCAGCACGGCAACCTGCTCGTCGCGCCTGACGACACCTTGCGCCTGGTCGATTACGACGGCATGTACGTGCCGGCGCTCGCCGGCCTGGGCGGCACCGAGCGAGGGCACCGCAACTACCAGTCGCCCATGCGAGGGAACGACGACTTCGGGGCGATCCTGGACCGGTTCTCCGCCTGGGTCATCTTCCTGTCGCTCAAGGCGATCGCCGCCGACCCCGCGCTCTGGAACCGGCTGCACGAGCCGAGTGGGGAATTCCTGCTGCTCACCGAGGAGGACTTCAGGAATCCGAGTGGCTCCACAGGTCTGCAGACGCTACTGGCCCACCCCGACCGGACGGTGAGCGGCCTCGCCGACCAGGTGAGGTCCTTGGCCTTTCAGCCGCTGGAGATGCTTCCTCCGCTCGCCCAGGTCGTCGCCGTGCCGCAGGGCGGCGCGACGGCGGCCGCCCCGCCCCCGGCTCCTGGTGCGGCCGCTGCTCCTGGTACGGGCGGACTGCCCGGCTGGATGGCAGGACACGTCCCCCGGCAGGCCGAGCCACCACCGGCCGGCCCCTCCGTAACCTCGTCGGACGGCTTCCACGTCCGGATGTCGCTGGACATCGTCACGGCCGTGCTCTGGCCGTTCATGGTGGCCGCGACCGTCCTGATGGTCGTCGCGGGACTCCCGGCGCCGCTGCCGAGTGCGCCCGTCGTCGCTGCCGTCGCGTTCACCGCGTTCGCCCGGCGCCGTCGGCCGGAGTGGGCACGGTCACGCGCCGACCTCACCCGGCTGACGGGCGAACTGGCCCGGCTCGAGGACCCGGACACAGCGGCCGAGAAGCTGCGCAACGACCGGGCGAAGTTCGACGCGGCGGAGGTGAAGCGGACCAACGCCCACTCGCGTGCCCAGGACAAGCTCACAGCCCACTACCGTGCCGAGCTCAAGGAGATCGAGGAACGCAAGATCCGCAAGCAGCGCGACATCGACAAGAGGATCGGCGGGCTCGGGGAGGAACTCCGCAGAGCCCTGGACAAGGCACTCGCCGCCAAGCAGTCCGCATACGTGCGGGACCGGCTCAGCCGGCGGTTGATCGCCCAGTCCCCGCCCCACGGCATCGGGGTGACACTGGCCGCTCGGCTCGCGGCCGCGGGTATCCGCACAGCAGCCGACTTCAAGGGCTACCGGGCCGTGCGGAACACCCACTACAACAACACCGGCGCCGTACTCGTCCTGAGCAATGGCCGGACTGTCGACGTACACGGCATCGGTGAGGCCAAAGCCATCGCCCTCGACGCCTGGCGCAGAGGCCTGGTCGCTTCCGCCGAAGCACGGCAGCCGACCACGCTCAACAAGTCGGAGCGACAGTCGATCGAGCAGGGCGTTACCCGCCGCCGGGCCCAGCTCACCGCCCAGCGCAAGGCTGTGGAGACCGAGGCCGATGCCCGGCGTGCGAAAGCGCGGAAGGAGTTGGAAGACGGTCAGGAACGGCTCAGCCGGGAGAACGTGCTCGCGGGTGACCGGGCCCGGCGGCAGCGGCAGGAGTTCAGCCGGCGTGCGGTCGTGCTCCAGCGGAACAGCGCGCTCCATGGAACGTTGAGCGCATCCATCGAAGCCGCCAGGCTCAGGCAGCGTGAACTGTCGTACGCGAGCTACCTCCGGTTCCTCTACCTCGGTCACTGAGGTCGTGCCCCGCCCGCGGGCGGCGTCGGCGCGGAGGCCGACGCCGCGGCCGGGCTCACCGGCGCCGGTTACGCCCTCCGCGCCGGATCACCGGGTGATCACCTCACTCCGCGACTTCTCCCCGGGGTCCGGCTGTGGGCGGCCGGGCGCCCTCCAGGAAGCGGAACTCCGCGACGGCGTTGGCCGCGGCCGTCTCCCAGTCGGCGTGGAACGAGCGGGCCGACGGATCGAGGAACACCGCGAGCAGCAGGTTCGCGCCGGGGTGGAGGTGGCGGAAAACGGCGCGTCCCAGCGTGTTCGCGGCCAGAACGTCGTAGGCCCGCCCCAGGACCAGGGCCGGTGTGCGGTCCCACGACTCGGCCAGGGCCCGCAGACGGGGATCGGCCCGCTCGGCGCCGCCTCCGTGGCGGGGCAGGGGCGCCGTCCCCGCGATCCGGTACAGGTGCAGGCGGCCGTCGTCCACGGCGCGGCCGCACGGACCGGCGGGAGCCGCCTGCCGGCGTGCTTCCTTCCCCCGGGGGTGGGTGCCGGATCCACGTCCTCCTCGTCTCCCGGTGTGTCTCAGCGCCGGACGGGCTCGCCGGCCGGGTTCCGGTCGCGCAGCAGGAACCAGGCGACGGCCGAGGCGAGCAGCAGCAGGGCGGCGCCGACGCCGGCGGCGAGGGCCACGCCGTCGACGAAGGACTCGCGGGCCGCTTCCAGCAGGGCGGCGGCCGCGTCGGCGGGCAGGCGGGCGGCGGCCACGACGGCTCCGCCCAGCGACTCGTGGGCCGCCTGCGGGGTCCCGGGCGGCCCGGTGAAGCCCCGGTAGGTGTTGGTGACGACCGATCCCAGCAGGGCGATGCCCAGTGCGGTGCCCAGTTCGTAGGCCGTCTCCGAGACCGCCGAGGCGGCGCCGGCCTGTTCCCTGGGGACGGCGGTGAGGATGACGTCGGAGGTGGTGGTGAGCGACAGTCCGGCGCCGAAGCCGACGACCAGCAGGGCGGTGCCGAGCAGGGGGTAGCCGGTGGACTGGCCGATCGTGGTCAGCGCGGCCAGGGACAGGCCGATGACGGCCAGGCCGCCGGAGACGACCGCGCGCACCGAGAAGCGCCGTGCCGCGGCGCCGGCGACCAGACCGGCCACGACCGCGCCCGCGGCGGCCGGCAGTTCGGCGATGCCCGCCTCGATGGGGCGCCGGCCCTGGACCAGCTGCAGGTACTGGGAGAGGAAGAACAGCAGCCCGGACAGCCCGAGGATGGTCAGCAGGTTCGCCAGGACGGCGCCGCTGAAGCCGCGGTTGCGGAACAGCCGGACGTCGACCAGCGGGACGGGCAGCGCGCGCTGGCGCCGGACGAAGGCCCCGAGGGCGGCCGCGCCCAGCGGACCGGCGGCGAGAGTGGGCCAGGTGACCCCGTCGGCGGCGGCCTCCTTGATCGCGTAGACGACACCGACCATGCCGACCAGTGACAGCAGGACGCTCGGCAGGTCCCACGGCCCCGGGGAGGGGTCGCGCGACTCCGGCAGCGTCCTGGCCCCGACGGCGACCAGCAGGGCCATCACGGGCAGGTTGATCAGGAAGACCGAGCCCCACCAGAAGTGCTCCAGCAGCGCACCGCCGACGATCGGGCCGACCGCCATGCCCGCCGAGGCGGCGGCGCTCCAGATGCCGATGGCCAGGCTGCGCTCACGGGGATCGTGGAACAGGTTGCGGATCAGCGCGAGGGTGGAGGGCATCAGCGTGGCGCCGGCGACGCCGAGCAGCGCACGGGCGGCGATCATCGTCTCGGGGGTCTGCGCGTAGGCGTTGAGCACCGAGACCAGACCGAACGCGGTGGCCCCGGTCAGCAGCAGGCGCTTGCGGCCGATCCGGTCGCCCAGACTGCCCATGGATATGAGCAGACCGGCGATCACGAAGGAGTAGGCGTCGCCGATCCACAGCAGCTGGGTGCCGGAGGGCTGCAGATCCTCGCTGAGATAGGGCGTGGCCAGGCCCAGGACGGTGGCGTCCACCGCCACGAGCAGCACGGCCAGGGCCAGGACGGCCAGGGCGAGCCAGCGGCCCGGGCGCGGCCGTGTGTCATCCCGGCCGGCCGGGCCCAGGGTGCCGGTCATGACGCGTCCCCCCTCCGCAGCGCGCCGCCGAGCAGCAGTTCGACGACCATGTGGGCGAAGTCGTTGCGGGCCACCCGGCCCTCGGCGACGGCCCAGCCGCCGGCGGCCAGCAGGCCGTAGCTGGCCTCGGTCAGCCACACCGCACTCAGGTCGATGCGGAACTCACCGGCCTCCTGGCCCCGGCGGAACAGGGCGGTGAGCCGCTCGTCGATGCGGGACCAGCCCGCATGCCGCTCCTCGCCCTCGAAGAGCTGGTTCTCGGAGTAGAGGAAGGCGAGCAGGCCCGTGCTGGGCTCGATCTCGCGGACCAGGCGGCGCACCGCTTCCGCGGCCGGCCCCTCCTCCAGGCGCGCCGCCTCCAGGGCCGCCTCGCACTCGGCGATGCCCAGCTCCTCCAGGGCGCGGACCAGGGCGTCGCGCCCGGCGAAGTGGCGGTTCAGCGTCGCCCTGCTGATCCCCGCGCTCCGGGCGACCTCCTCCATCGTCGCCGTGGCCTTGCGCGTCAGCAGATCGGCGGCGACGCGCAGCGCATGATCACGATCAAAACCCATGAGCCAACGGTAGGCCATATGAGACATAGATGTCTCACTGGATGTGTGGGCGACTCGTCCCGGTCAAGCGTGCGTCGGTGTTCCGCCTCTCCGCAGGGCCGCCGACGGGCCCCGGGCGGGCGGGGAACGAGGGCTTCCGCCATGTTCGTTCGGCCGGTGCGGCGCATGCGAGGATGTCGCATGTGACCGAATCGTCTTCCCCGCCCGTCGCGGAGCGCGTGCCCCTCGGCCGCGGTCTGGGCTCCCGTGCCGCCGCCGTGCTCGTGTTCGGATCCTCGGCCGCGGTCCTGGTGGTCGAGATCGTCGCCCTGCGGCTGCTGGCCCCCTACCTCGGTCTCACCCTCGAGACCAGCACCATGGTGATCGGCATCGCCCTCACCGCGATCGCGCTGGGCTCCTGGCTGGGCGGGCGCGTCGCCGACCGGGTCGATCCGCGGCGGCTCCTGGGCCCCTCGCTCGGGGTGTCGGGGGCGGTCGTGGCGCTCACCCCCGCCGTGCTGCGCGGCACCGCGGAGTGGGCGCCGCCGGCGCTGCTGTCGATCGCGTCGCTGACCATCCTGGTGCCGGGCGCGCTGCTCTCCGCGGTGACGCCGATCGTGACCAAGCTGCGCCTGACCAGCCTCGCCGAGACCGGGACGGTCGTCGGCCGGCTGTCCGGCGTCGGCACCGCCGGCGCCATCTTCGGCACCGTCCTGACCGGCTTCGTCCTCGTGTCGCGCCTGCCGGTCAGCGGCATCCTGATCGGTCTGGGGACACTGCTGGTGGCCGGCTCGGCACTGGTGGAGTGGCGGACGCGCGGGTGGAGCGGCACCCCCGCCCTGGCCCTGGCGGTCGTCGCGGGCGGCCTGGCCACCACGGTCGCGCCCGGCGGCTGCGACGCGGAGACCAGGTACCACTGCGCGCGGGTCGTCGCCGACCCCGGCCGGGAGAGCGGCCGCACACTCGTCCTGGACGGCCTGCGGCACTCCTACGTCGACATCGAGGACCCGACCTACCTGAAGTTCACCTACGTGCGCGCCATCGCCTCGGTGGTCGACGCCGCCTTCGCGCGGGAGGAGCCGCTCGCCGCCCACCACCTGGGCGGCGGCGGGCTCACCTACCCCCGTTACCTGGCGGCCACACGGCCCGGGACGCGCAGCGTCGTGTCCGAGATCGACGGCGGGGTCGTGCGCATCGACCACGACCGGCTCGGTCTGGGCTCCGAAGCCGGTATCGACGTACGCGTCGAGGACGGAAGGCTCGGTCTGCGGCGGCTGGACGCCGGCAGCCGCGACCTCGTCGTCGGCGACGCCTTCGGGGGCGTCAGCGTGCCCTGGCACCTCACCACGGTGGAGGCGCTGACCGAGGTGCGGCGGGTGCTCGACGAGGACGGCCTGTACGTCGCCAACCTCATCGACCACGGTGATCTGGCCTTCGCGCGCGCCGAGGCCGCCACCCTCGAAGAGGTCTTCGGGCACGTCGCCCTCGTCGGGGACCCGGCCGACATCGGCCTGGGTCCGGCCGCCGACGCCGACGGCGGCAATCTGGTGGTGCTGGCCTCCGGCCGGCCGGTCGACCCGCACGCGATCCAGGAGGAGCTGGACGCCCGGCGGACCGGCTGGAAGGTCGTCACCGGTGACGACCTCACCTCCTGGACCGGCGACGCCCGGCCGCTCACCGACGACTACGCACCCGTCGACCAGCTCCTCCAGGCCTACGGCCCGCGCGGCGGCCGGTGACCGGGCGGCGGGCCAGCCCCGCCGGAAGAACTCCACCTCCGCCAGGACCAGGTGGCGGTCCGCGTTCAGGCCGGCGGCCGAGCGCAGGTAGACCTGCGGGTCCTTCTCGTCGCGCCGGCTCCGCCGAACCGGCGGCCACCGTCCGGGCCGCCACGGTCGACGGCACCGAACTGCGTGTCGCGGCGGGCGAGATGCGCCGCAGCCCCCTGGTGCGTGCCGAGGCGACGCCGTACGGCGTCCGGCTGCGCATGGCGGGACGGGAGGACCGGCACTGCCGGGTGCTGACGGAGGAGTTCCCCGACCACCACCTGATGCTCGCGGCCCCACCGGCGACCCGCTGCACCGCTGCACCCTCGCGCACCACCTGGCGGACCTCCACGAGGACCCCGCCCGGGCCCTGGCCTGGGACGTCCGGGCCCTGTGACGCCGCCGACGCGGTGACCGAGCGGCGCCTGCGGGAGCACCACGCCGGTCTGCGCACCGCCGTCGAGCAGGTGGCCGAGGCCATCACCCGGCGGGACACCACCCGGCGGTCCTCCGCCCCGGGCCCCACCGCATGACGCACGGACAGCGCGCCCCCGGCCGCGCGGGGGCGGCACCGCTCCGCCGAACGCCGCCGGGACCGGGGTTTGCCGGACCGGCAAACGAACTCGCCCTCCGGGCAGGGGCTTCCACATGATCGGAGCCGAGCCGCCGGAGGGCCGGAGAGGACCGGTCCGCACCCACGGCGGCGCCCCACGGCCCTTGAGGAGGCCCTGTGCCGCAGCACGACGGACGACACACCACGGAGACCACCCACCGGTCGGTGCCCTCGCCGGGAGGCCGGATCCACCTGGTGGAGCAGGGCAGCGGGCCGCTGGTGCTGCTCGTCCACGGCTTCCCGGAGTCCTGGTACTCCTGGCGCCACCAGCTGCCGGCCATCGCGGCGGCGGGATACCGCGCGGTCGCGATCGACGTGCGCGGCTACGGCCGCTCCTCCGGACCGGCCGCGACGGACGCCTACCGGATGCTCCACCTGGTGGAGGACAACGTCACGGTGGTGCGCGCCCTGGGCGAGGAGACGGCGGTGGTCGTCGGCCACGACTGGGGCTCGCCCATCGCCGCGAACTCCGCGCTGCTCAGGCCGGAGGTCTTCCGCGCCGTGGGACTGCTGAGCGTCCCCTACAGCCCGCGCGGCGGCCCGCGCCCCGGCGACGTCTTCGCGGGGATGGGAGGGGAGGAGGAGCTCTACGTCTCCTACTTCCAGCGGCCCGGCCGCGCCGAGGCCGAGATCGAGCCCGATGTGCGCGGCTGGCTCGCGGGCCTCTACGCGGCCCTGTCCGCCGACACCATGCCCGCACCCGGCGCCCCCGACCCGCACTTCGTCGGCAGGGGCGCGACGATGCGGGAGCGGTTCCCCGCCGGCCGGCTGCCCGCCTGGCTGGGCGAGGAGGAACTCGACTTCTACACCGGGGAGTTCGAGCGCACCGGATTCACCGGGGCGCTCAACCGCTACCGGAACATGGACCGCGACTGGGAGGACCTCGCCGCCTACGACGGCGCCCCCGTCACCCAGCCCTCGCTGTTCGTCGGCGGCGGCCTGGACGCCTCCACGACCTGGCTGGCCGACGCGATCGAGGCGTATCCGACCACGCTGCCCGGCCTGGTGGCCTCCCACATCCTCGACGACTGCGGCCACTGGATCCAGCAGGAGCGCCCCGCCGAGGTCAACCGCCTGCTGACCGACTGGCTCGCCACCCTGCCCGCCTGACCCACCCCTCCTGCCGCGCTTCCGCCCCCACCACCCGGGCGGCCCTGACCATGGCGGGGTGGTACGGCTACGTGTGGCCGGCCGAGCCGATGAGCGTCCTGTCGAGCACCGGCGGCGGACCGCGTACGTCGGGTGACCGTACGCGCACTCCGGGTGGACGGTGCGCGGTCCTTTCGGTAACTCTGGGCGGGTTCGGCCGCGGGGGAGACCGCGCGTACAGCACAGCACCGGGAGGGCCGCCCATGACCACAGACGACGCCTGCGCCACGGATGAAGTGGATCCGGGAGCGGACCCGGCAGTGGACCTGGGAGGGGAGCCGACCCCCTCGAGCAGCCTGCGCACCTTCGGGGCCGTCGTCCAGGCCCTGCGCGAGCACGCGGGCCTCAGCCGCGCCGAACTCGGCACCTGGGTGCGGTACTCCAAGCACACGGTGGCCTCGGTGGAGCTGGGTCGCCGGATGCCCGACGAGTCGTTCGTGGAACTGGCCGAGATCGCCCTCGGCGACACCGGCGCCCTGCGCAAGGCCGCCAAGCACCTGACACGCGGCGAACCGGGCCTGGCAGCCTGGTTCCGCCAGTGGGCCCGCCTGGAACGGCTCGCGGTGAGCCTGGCCACGTACGAGTGCAGGCTGGTGCCTGGGCTGCTGCAGACGGAGGGGTACATGCGCGCCCTCTGCGAGAACGACATCCCACCCCTCACGGACGAGGATCTGGAGGCCACCGTACGGGCCCGTCTGGAGCGGCAGCGGTTGCTCCACGAGAGGCCCGGCACCACCTTCGACTTCATCGTCGAGGAGGCCGTCTTCATGCGCCGTCTCGGCGGGATCGAGGTCACCCGCGAATTGCTCGACCACGTCCTCGACCTCATCTCCCGGCGTAACGTGACGCTCCGGGTCATCGGGGCTCTCCTTCGTGGATACCCCGTCCTTTAGGGCGGGGAGAAAACGAAGCTCCTGCGGAGCAGGGCAGGGAACGCCGGTTCGCCGCCAGGGCGGACCGGCGTCCACCCGCAACTGCCCGCACTCCGTCACAAACCGATGGGGTAATATGTGAGCCGTGAAGACCACCCACGTGAAGCGGGCTTTCAAGTACCGCTTCTACCCGACCGATGCGCAGGCAGCCGAGCTGTCGCGCACGTTCGGCTGCG
>NZ_JBXUOY010000078.1:0-19095 GCF_057196705.1 Streptomyces sp. ATLC9
GGCCAAGGGGCCCTGCCGTGCGTCATGGCGCGTGGCCGCCAGGGGACCCCGCGAAGGGGTACGCAAAGATCGCGCTGGGCCCGGCGGAGCCCAGCGCGATCGACGTTCAGGCCGTGTGGGGGACACCGGCCCGAAAGGTGGTGCCGAGCCGGGCGGCGAAGCGGGATGGGGACCCCGTCGCGCCCGATTCATGGGGTTGTTCAGCCCTCGCTGCGCTGCTGCGGGATACCCGCGAGCAGGGCGCGCACCTCCGCCTCGCGGTAGCGGCGGTGCCCTCCGAGCGTGCGGATGGACGTGAGCTTGCCTGCCTTGGCCCAGCGCGTGACCGTCTTCGGGTCCACGCGGAACATCGTGGCAACCTCAGCCGGGGTCAGCAGCGGCTCGGCATCAGGGGTGCGAGCGGTCATGAGCGGCCTCCTCGGGAGAACCGAACCATCACGGTTCTTTCCTCTAAATTCTGCACCTTGACCCGCGTTGCCCGAAATGGCGGACGCGGGCCGAGTCGGTTATAGGACGAACGGCTTGTCCTCGGCACTACAACTACACCATCTGTCCAGCCACGTCGGCCAAACCGACGGAATTGCCCTCTCAGGTGTCCAACCTCGACGGAAGCCGATGGACCGTGCCATAACGGACAGTCACACCATCGTGACGATCGGTTACAACGCGAGTGGACCTCTCCATCTCCCCGGAAAGGAGCGCAACACCGATGGATCCGGCCTCAGTTGGACGGACGAAGCCCCCTCCGGACTCCTTGTCCTATTTTGACACGAGAGATGCCCTTCAGGGCAAGGCCCCGGTAAGTGCGGTCGGTCACCCTGGGGCGACTTTGAGGCGGCTTCGGGACGGCTTCGGGGCGAAAGGCCGGCAACGGACCCGAACGACCCGGTTCACGGCACGCGGGACGCCCGGTGGCCCGAGCCGCCCGCGCGGTACGCCTCAACTGGCCAGCCCGCGGTGCCGTACCGCCCGCCAGCGCTCGGCCAGCCGGTCGTAGACCGCGCTCGCGCGCTCGCCGTCGCCCTCCCGCAGCGCCGCCAGCCCCTCCGCGGTGTCGGCCGCGGAGTGGTCCGAGGCCAGCTGCTCCTCCGGGAGGGTATACACCAGTCCGCCGTAGTCCAGCTCCACCATCGACCGCGGGTGGAACTCCTCCAGCCAGCGCCCCACGTCCACCAGCCCGTCGATCAGCGGACTGTCCTCCAGTTCCTCGCGCAGCACCTTCAGCGCACGCGCCACCCGCCGCCGCGCCTGCACCATCGGCGTGCGGTAGCGCAGGACGAGCCCCTCCCCCGCGCCGCCGGCGTCCGCCTTCCCGCCGTACTCGCGTTCCTCGTCCGCGAAGAGCACGAACCAGCGCACCGGCACATGCCAGGTCGCCGAGCGGATCCACGGCCTGGCGTCCGGGTTCCGCTCCCGCCAGCGGTCGTAGTCCGCCGCGGCCTCGCGCCGCACCACCGGCGGCACCGCCGCGTCCAGCACCGGGGCGGGCAGCTCGTCGCCGAGCCCGGCCAGCGCCTGCCAGCCCCGCAGTCTGGTCCGCCAGGGGCAGACGCACAGCACTCCGTCCACCTCGGCCACGAAGGCGTCCGCGCTCTCGCGTACCGGCACCACCACGGGCGGCACCGGCAGCAGGTCCGCCAGCGACCGGCGCAGCTCGTCCTGCGCGCCGGGCAGGCGCCCGCGGCGGGCGTAGCGGGCCCAGTGGGAGCGTTCCGGCTCGGGGAAGGCGGCCAGCGGCTCGTAGACCCGCAGGTAGGACGTGTACGGAACGGCCACCGGAGTAGTGAGGGCCAAGGGATTCTTCCTCCCGGAGCAGCGGGCCGAGGGGCGGACAACGGCAGTTCAATACCCTGATCGTGGCACCGCAACTGCACACCCGTACTCATGGGGGTCCTCAGGCCGTACCCTCATGCCAACCGGCCCGCCCCGCACCCCGCCGCCACAAGCGGGGGATGCTGGAAGGGCACCCTTCCGCGACATACAGGAGTCACCACCGTGACTGACGTACGTCCCGCCGTCAGCGTCGACGGGCACCGAGACGGACCGGAGAGCGCCGTGAGCGCGCAGCGCGACACCGGTTCGGTCCTGCACACCCTGTTCCACTCCGAGCTGGGCGGCCATGAGCAGGTCGTCCTCTGCCAGGACCGTCAGACCGGCCTGAAGGCGGTCATCGCCGTCCACTCCACGGCCCTGGGCCCGGCTCTGGGCGGCACCCGCTTCCACGCCTACGCCTCCGAGGAGAATCCGGAGGAGGCCGCGGTGAAGGACGCCCTCAACCTCGCCCGCGGCATGTCGTACAAGAACGCGCTCGCCGGGCTGGACCACGGCGGCGGCAAGGCCGTGATCATCGGTGACCCCGGCCAGCACAAGACCGAGGCCCTGCTGGAGGCCTACGGCCGCTTCGTCGCCTCCCTCGGCGGCCGCTACGTCACCGCCTGCGACGTCGGCACCTACGTCCAGGACATGGACGTGGTCTCGCGCACCTGCCGCTGGACGACCGGCCGCTCCCCGGAGAACGGCGGCGCCGGCGACTCCTCCGTACTCACCGCCTTCGGCGTCTACCAGGGCATGCGTGCCAGCGCGGGGCACCTGTGGGGCGACACCTCGCTGCGCGGCCGGAAGGTCGGCATCGCGGGCGTCGGCAAGGTCGGCCGCCACCTGGTGGGCCATCTACTCGAGGAGGGCGCCGAGGTCCTGGTCACGGATGTGCGCCCCGAGGCGGTCGAGCAGATCACGGCCGCGCACCCGGAGGTGGTGGCCGTCGCCGACACCGACGCGCTGATCCGCACCGAGGGCCTGGACGTGTACGCGCCCTGCGCGCTCGGCGGTGCCCTGAACGACGAGACCGTCGCCGTGCTGACCGCGAGGGTGGTCTGCGGCGCGGCCAACAACCAGCTCGCCCACCCGGGTGTCGAGAAGGACCTCGCCGGCCGGGGCGTCCTCTACGCGCCCGACTACGTGGTGAACTCCGGCGGCGTGATCCAGGTCGCGGACGAGCTCCACGGCTTCGACTTCGCACGCGCGAAGGCGAAGGCCGGGAAGATCCACGACACCACGCTGGCGATCTTCGAGCGCGCCGCGGCCGACGGCGTGCCGCCGGCGGTGGCGGCCGACCGCGTCGCCGAGCAGCGGATGGCCGAGGCCCGCGGGGCCGGCGCCGGTTTCTGACCCGGCGTACACCCAAGCATCACTCCTGGTGACGGGTGGTGGGGGAGACATCCCTCACCACCCCTGCGCGGGTGACCGGGCGGACAGAAGGTAAAATCGTCACTGACCAGCGGAGAACTGGTCACCAGGCAGGGCGGGCACCGGTCGTGTCGTGCGGGCGGCGTACCGTACGGCCACGGAAGCAGGTACCGTTGAAGCTCCACGGACGGTCTCTCGATCGAATCGAGGGTCCGCTCCGCATCGTGAACGCGTGTCAAGACTCTGGGGCCGTTGAGCCCCGTCGTTGAGGGGGTCGAGCCATGGGGCGCGGCCGGGCCAAGGCCAAGCAGACGAAGGTCGCCCGCCAGCTGAAGTACAACAGCGGTGGGACTGATCTCGCACGCCTGGCTGAGGAGCTGGGCGCATCGACATCGAGTCAGCCGCCGAACGGCGAGCGGTTCGAGGACGATGAGCTGGACGACCCGTACGCACGGTACGCGGATCTGTACAACGACGATGACGAGGACGCGGAGGGGGACGACCACCCGGTCGACTCCCGCGGGTCCTCCTCACCGTCGAACCATCGACGCCGCGCCTGAGGACGTCGTCGTCCACTGAACAAAGCGATCTCATACCGATAGCGGTCACCACCCGGTCCGGCCACCGCCGGACCGGGTTTTGATCCTGTCCGCCCCCGTCGCTCAGCCCGCGTAGTCCCCGGTGAGGGCCACGGCCTCGGCGCGGTCACCGCGCTCGGAGACCTCGCCGGCGACCCAGGCGTCCACCCCGCGCTCGCCCAGCAGGGACAGCGTCGCGCCGACCGACTCCGGCGGGACGACGGCGACCATGCCGACACCCATGTTGAGGGTCTTCTCCAGCTCCGCACGCTCGACCCCGCCCAACTCGCCCACCGTCCGGAAGACCGCCGCCGGGCTCCAGGTGGAGCGGTCCACGGTGGCGTGCAGTCCGTCGGGCACGACACGCGCGAGGTTGCCGGCCAGTCCGCCGCCGGTGATGTGCGAGAGGGCGTGCACCTCGGTGGCCCTCGCCAGCGCCAGGCAGTCCAGCGAGTAGATCTTGGTGGGCTCCAGCAGCTCCTCGCCCAGCGTCCGGCCGAAGTCCTCGACATGGCGGTCCAGCGACCAGCCCGCCCGGTCGAAGAACACGTGCCGCACCAGCGAGTACCCGTTGGAGTGAAGGCCGGAGGCGCCCATCGCGACGACCGCGTCGCCCGGACGGATGCGGTCCGCGCCCAGGATCCCGTCGGCCTCCACGACACCCGTGCCCGCGCCGGCCACGTCGTACTCGTCCGGGCCCATCAGCCCCGGGTGCTCGGCCGTCTCACCGCCGACCAGGGCGCAGCCCGCCAGGACGCAGCCCTCGGCGATGCCCTTGACGATGGAGGCGACCCGCTCGGGAACGACCTTGCCCACGCTGATGTAGTCGGTCATGAACAGCGGCTCGGCGCCGCAGACCACCAGGTCGTCCACGACCATCGCCACCAGGTCGTGGCCGATGGTGTCGTGGACGCCCATCCGCTGCGCGACGGCGACCTTGGTGCCCACGCCGTCGGTGGCCGAGGCCAGCAGCGGGCGCCGGTAGTCCTTGAGCGCGGAGGCGTCGAAGAGGCCGGCGAAGCCGCCGAGCGCCCCGATGCTCTCGGGCCGGCGGGCCTTGCCCACCCACTCCTTCATCAGCGTGACGGCGCGGTCGCCCGCCTCGATGTCCACTCCGGCGGCGGCGTAGCTGGCGCCCTGGCCGGCCGGGGTCGGGTTCGTGGAGGTCATGGTCTTCCTCTGGGAGGGACGGCGGCCCGGCGGCTCACCGGGACGGTCGGCGGCTGAGCGGCTCGCCGGAACGGCCGCCGGCGGGCCGGCGGAGATCAGGGCCTGCGCAGCGCGTCGGCCGCGCCGGGGCCCGCGAGCAGGCTCCGCACTCCGTCGGGGTCGGCACCGGATGCCTCGGCGGTCTCGGACTCCAGCAGGTGCTTGCCCAGCAGCCCGGGGTCCGGCAGTTCCATCGGGTACTCACCGTCGAAGCAGGCCCGGCACAGATCCGGCTTGGCGATGGTGGTCGCCTCGACCATTCCCTCCAGCGAGATGTACGCCAGGGAGTCCGCCCCCAGTGAGGTGCCGATCTCCTCGACCGACAGGCCGTTGGCGATCAGCTCGGCACGGGTGGCGAAGTCGATGCCGAAGAAGCACGGCCACTTGATGGGCGGCGAGCTGATCCGCACGTGCACCTCGGCCGCGCCCGCCTCGCGCAGCATCCGCACCAGGGCGCGCTGGGTGTTGCCGCGGACGATCGAGTCGTCGACGACCACCAGGCGCTTGCCGCGGATGACCTCCTTGAGGGGGTTGAGCTTGAGGCGGATGCCGAGCTGGCGGATGGTCTGCGAGGGCTGGATGAACGTCCGGCCCACGTAGGAGTTCTTGACCAGGCCGCTGCCGTACGGGATGCCGCTGGCCTCGGCGTAGCCGACCGCGGCCGGGGTGCCGGACTCCGGGGTCGCTATGACCAGGTCCGCGTCGGCCGGGGCCTCGGCGGCCAGCCGGCGGCCCATCTCCACACGGGAGAGGTAGACGTTGCGGCCCGCGATGTCGGTGTCGGGGCGCGCGAGGTAGACGTACTCGAAGACGCAGCCCTTCGGCTTCGCTTCCGTGAAGCGCTGGGTGCGCAGCCCGTCCTCGTCGATGGCGACCATCTCGCCGGGCTCGATCTCCCGGATGAAGGAGGCGCCGACGATGTCCAGGGCCGCGGTCTCGGAGGCCACCACCCAGCCGCGCTCCAGCCGGCCGAGCACCAGCGGGCGTATGCCCTGCGGGTCGCGGGCGGCGTAGAGGGTGTGCTCGTCCATGAAGACCAGGCTGAACGCGCCCTTGACCTTCGGCAGGACGGCCGGGGCGGCCTGCTCGACGGTGAGCGGCTTGCCGTCCTCGTCGACCTGGCCCGCCAGCAGGGCGGTGACCAGGTCGGTGTCGTTGGTGGCGGCAACCTGGGTGGCCCGGCCGCCCGTGCTGGGCAGCGCGGCGACCAGCTCGGCGAGCTCGGCGGTGTTGACCAGGTTGCCGTTGTGGCCCAGCGCGATCGAGCCCCGGGCGGTGGCCCGGAAGGTGGGCTGGGCGTTCTCCCACACCGAGGCGCCGGTGGTCGAGTAGCGCGCGTGGCCGACCGCGATGTGGCCCCTGAGGGAGCCGAGGGAGGTTTCGTCGAAGACCTGGGAGACCAGGCCCATGTCCTTGAAGACGAGGATCTGGGAGCCGTTGCTCACCGCGATGCCCGCGGACTCCTGTCCCCGGTGCTGCAGCGCGTACAGCCCGAAATAGGTGAGCTTGGCGACCTCTTCCCCCGGGGCCCAGACTCCGAAGACGCCGCAGGCGTCCTGGGGGCCCTTCTCTCCGGGGAGCAGGTCGTGGTTGAGTCGTCCGTCACCACGTGGCACGCCACCGAGTCTAGGACAGGTCCCGCGGTGCTCAGTACCCGGGACCGCCGCTTCCCCCGGTCCCCGGCCGCCTTTCACCGCAGGTCATCACTCCAGCACGGGGAGGTGGTCGCGCAGATCGGCGCGCTCGCCGCTCGCTGTGAGATGCGCCGCATCCAGCTCCTTGAGCCAGTCGGCGCGGCCGGTCGCCAGCCGGATCCAGGTCAGCGGATCGGTCTCCACGACGTTCGGCGGGGTGCCGCGGGTGTGCCGCGGACCCGCCACGCACTGGACGACCGCGAAGGGCGGGATCCGCACCTCCACCGAGGCGCCGGGCGCCTTGGCGGCCAGCGCGTCCGCCAGCAGCCGCACGGTCGTCGCCAGGGCCTGGCGGACCGGCGGGACGCGTACGCCGGTGGCCCGGGTGAGGTCGTCGCTGTGCACCACCAGCTCCAGCAGGCGGGTCACGGTGAAGTCCAGCGCCCGCATCGCGCCGAAGGAGTGCGGCAGCAGTACGTCCGCGCGCACGGCCTGCTCCAGCACCGGCTCCAGCTCCTCGACGGCGTCGTCCACCGCGCGGGCCGCGTCGTCGTACGCCCGCGCGTGCCTGCGGGTCGCCTCGTCGAACTCGTGGGCGGCGCCGGCCACGGACACCGCCCAGGCGTTCAGGTCCGTCTGCGGCGCGGCGGCCCGGGGCGGGGGCTCGGCGAGCAGCCGGGGCACCGCCTCGATCTGCACGGCGATGTGGAGCACCAGATGGCGCACGTCCCAGCCGGGCAGCCCGGAGGGCCGGGCCAGCTGGTCGGGGGTGAGGCCGCGCACGGCGTTGCGCACGGCCTCCACCTGCCCGATGAGCCCGGCCCGCACCAGGGCCGGGTCGTACGTCCTGGGCTTGCGCTTCACCGGAGGCATGGCGTCAGAGTAGAACGCCGCCCGGCCGGAACAGGCGGTTACCCACCGGTCGGGACGCCGGTCCGGTCCGGTGGTGAACCCGCCGGCACCCGGTGACAGCCGTGCCCCGCCACCCGGGGCACGGGCGGCGGGGCACGGGCGGCCGTGGTGCGGCCGCCGTCGCGGGCGTCAGGCGAACAGCGCCGGGATGGCCGCCTCGTGGACCTCGCGCAGCTCGGCCAGGGAGAGGGAGAACTGCCCCTGGACCTCGATGGCGTCGCCGTCCACCACGCCGATGCGGGTGGCGGGCAGGCCGCGGGCGCCGCACATGTCGGTGAAGCGCAGCTCCTCGCTGCGCGGCACCGAGACGATCGCGCGGCCGGCCGACTCGGAGAACAGGAGGACGAACGGGTCCAGCCCGTCGGGGACGACCAGCCGGGCCCCCTTGCCCCCCTTGAGGCAGGACTCGGTCAGCGCCTGGACCAGCCCGCCGTCGCTCAGGTCGTGCGCGGCGTCGACCATGCCGTCGCGGGAGGCTGAGATCAGGATCTCGGCGAGCAGCCGCTCGCGTTCCAGGTCCACCTTCGGCGGCAGCCCGCCCAGGTGGTCGTGGATCACCTGGGACCAGGCCGAGCCGCCCAGCTCCTCGCGGGTGTCGCCGAGGAGGTAGAGCATCTGCCCCTCCTCCGCGAACGCCATCGGGGTGCGGCGGCCGACGTCGTCGATCACTCCGAGCACACCGACCACCGGAGTGGGGTGGATGGCGGTGTCGCCCGTCTGGTTGTAGAGGGAGACGTTGCCGCCGGTCACCGGGGTGCCCAGCGTCTGGCAGCCGTCGGCCAGGCCGCGGCAGGCCTCGGCGAACTGCCACATCGCGCCCGGGTCCTCCGGCGAGCCGAAGTTCAGGCAGTCGGTGACGGCCAGCGGCTTCGCGCCGGTGGCGGCGACGTTGCGGTAGGACTCGGCCAGCGCGAGCTGCGCGCCGGTGTACGGGTCGAGCCTGGCGTAGCGGCCGTTGCCGTCGGTGGCGACGGCGACGCCCAGGCCGGTCTCCTCGTCGACGCGGATCATGCCGCTGTCCTCGGGCTGGGCCAGGACGGTGTTGCCGAGCACGTAGCGGTCGTACTGGTCGGTGATCCACGCCTTGGATGCCTGGTTCGGCGAGCCGACCAGCCTCAGGACCTGCTCGCGCAGCTCGTCCCCGTCCTTGGGCCGGGGCAGGGCGTTCGCGTCGTCGGCCTGGAGGGCGTCCTGCCACTCGGGGCGGGCGTAGGGACGGTTGTAGACCGGGCCCTCGTGGGCGACGGTGCGCGGAGGCACGTCCACGATCTGCTCGCCGTGCCAGTAGATCTCCAGCCGGTCGCCGTCGGTGACCTCGCCGATGACGGTGGCGATGACGTCCCACTTCTCGCAGATCTCGAGGAAGCGGCCGACCTTGTCCGGCTCGACGACGGCGCACATGCGCTCCTGCGACTCGCTCATGAGGATCTCCTCGGGCGAGAGCGTGGAGTCGCGCAGCGGGACGGTGTCCAGCTCGACGCGCATGCCGCCGGAGCCGGCCGAGGCCAGCTCGGAGGTGGCGCAGGACAGGCCGGCGCCGCCGAGGTCCTGGATGCCGACGACCAGGTCCTCCTTGAAGACCTCCAGGGTGCACTCGATGAGGAGCTTCTCCTGGAAGGGGTCGCCGACCTGGACGGCCGGACGCTTGGCCGGGCCCGTCTCGTCGAAGGTCTCGGAGGCGAGCACGGAGACGCCGCCGATGCCGTCGCCGCCGGTGCGGGCGCCGTAGAGGATGACCTTGTTGCCGGTGCCCGACGCCTTGGCCAGGTGGATGTCCTCGTGCCGCATCACACCCACGCACAGGGCGTTGACCAGCGGGTTGCCCTGGTAGCAGGGGTCGAAGACGACCTCGCCGCCGATGTTGGGCAGGCCCAGGCAGTTGCCGTAGCCGCCGATGCCGGCGACGACGCCGGGCAGTACGCGCCGGGTGTCGGGGTGGTCGGCGGCGCCGAAGCGCAGCGGGTCCATCACCGCGACCGGGCGGGCGCCCATGGCCAGGATGTCGCGGACGATGCCGCCGATGCCGGTGGCCGCGCCCTGATAGGGCTCGATGTAGGAGGGGTGGTTGTGCGACTCCACCTTGAAGGTGACGGCGTAGCCCTGGCCGACGTCCACGACGCCGGCGTTCTCGCCGATGCCCACCAGCATGGCGTCGGACTCCGGGGCCTTCTCGCCGAACTGCTTCAGGTGGACCTTGCTGGACTTGTAGGAGCAGTGCTCGGACCACATCACGGAGTACATGGCCAGCTCGGCGCCGGTCGGGCGGCGGCCGAGGATCTCCCGGATGCGGTCGTACTCGTCGCTCTTGAGGCCGAGCTCGGCCCAGGGCTGCCCGACGTCCGGGGTGTCGCCCGCGTGCTTGACGGTGTCGAGGGTCATGCCGCGCCCTTTCGATGAGCTTCTCCGCCCGCACGACGCAGAGGTGCGGGCATCGGGGCCGTCCGCGGCCGAGTGGTCGTGCGTACGTCGCTCATCGCGCCCTTTCGATGAGCTTCTCCGCCCGCACGACGCAGAGGTGCGGGCATCGGGGCCGTCCGCGGCCGAGTGGTCGTGCGTACGTCGCTCATCGCGCCCTTTCGATGAGCTTCTCCGCCCGCACGACGCAGAGGTGCGGGCATCGGGGCCGTCCGCGGCCGAGTGGTCGTGCGTACGTCGCTCATGGGGTGGTGACCAGCTTCTTGAGGACCGAGGTGAAGAATCCCAGCCCGTCGGTGGTGGGCCCGGTCAGGGCCTCGACGGCGTGCTCGGGGTGGGGCATGAGGCCGACGACGTTGCCGGCCTCGTTGCTGATGCCCGCGATGTCGCGGCGGGAGCCGTTGGGGTTGACGCCCAGGTAACGGAAGACGACCCGGCCGGTCGCCTCCAGCTCGTCCAGGGTGCGCTCGTCGGCGACGTAGCCGCCCTCGCCGTTCTTGAGCGGGACGGTGATCTCCTGGCCCTCCGCGTAGTCGGACGTCCAGGCGGTGTCCGCGTTCTCCACGCGCAGCCGCTGGTCGCGGCAGACGAAGTGGAGGTGGTCGTTGCGGGTGAGGGCGCCGGGCAGCAGGTGCGACTCGCACAGCACCTGGAAGCCGTTGCAGACGCCGAGCACCGGCAGACCGGCGCGGGCCTGGTCGACGACCGTCTCCATCACCGGCGAGAAGCGGGCGATGGCGCCGCAGCGCAGGTAGTCGCCGTAGGAGAAGCCGCCGGGGAGGACGACGGCGTCCACCTGGTGCAGGCTCCTGTCGCGGTGCCACAGGGCGACCGGCTCGGCGCCGGCGAGGCTGACGGCACGCCGGGCGTCCACGTCGTCGAGGGAGCCGGGGAAGGTGACGACTCCGATGCGGGTCGTCATGCGGGGGTCACCTCTTCGCGCTCCCCGACGCGCACGGTGAAGTCCTCGATCACGGTGTTGGCGAGGAAGGTCTCGGCGAGCTGGTGGATGCGGGCGAGGGCGTCGTCGTCGACCGGCCCCTCCACCTCGAGCTCGAAGCGCTTGCCCTGGCGGACGTCCGAGATGCCCTCGTAGCCCAGCCGGGGCAGCGCACGCTGAACCGCCTGGCCCTGGGGGTCGAGGATCTCCGGCTTGAGCATGACGTCGACTACGACGCGAGCCACAGGTACTCCCGGTGGGTGTTGGTGCTGGAGGCTGCCGCTTCAGCGTACCCGCCGGAAAATTCTACTCGCGTAGACAAGGGCCACTCCGGTCACGGTCGGGTATCGGCACCCCGGAAAACGCCGGGAAGCACTGCCGAAATCGGCGCCGGAAAAGTAAAGTCGCGTTCGCGGCATGACACGCGGACGAGAATTCAACCGCTCCACCAGACAATGCCCGCCGCTGTCCAGAGGAAAGGGCATTGACACCGATCGCCGGGAACCCTGATATAACCGCATGTCAGGAAGTGGTTTCGAAGTGTTTCCGCATGCGATCCCTCCGAAAGGACCGATATCCGTGGCACAGCGCGTGGTGGTCACACTCTCCGACGACATCGACGGCGGGGAAGCATCGGAAACGGTCACCTTCGGTCTCGACGGCAAGTCGTACGAGATCGATCTCAACCGCGAGAACGCGAAGAAACTGCGCATGGGCCTCGCCCCCTATGTGCGGGCCGGCCGCAAGCGCGCCAGGTCCGGGAAGACGTTCCAGCACACCTCCGTCGCGCCGGACCCGTCCGCGGTGCGGGCCTGGGCCCGGTCGCACGGCTTCGAGGTGCCGCCGCGCGGACGCATCCCCAAGAGGGTCTACGAGGCCTTCGACGAGGCGCACGGAACCGCTCCCGGCGCCGCCTCCGGGGAGTCGCGCTGAGCCCGTCTCCGGGCCGACTTGCCAGGCACCCCGGGTGATCGGCTAGAGTCTGGAGCACGCCGCCGGGAGCGGCCGGAAACGGTCGAGGCCAAGGTGGTCGTGCGGGTGTAGCTCAGTAGTAGAGCGCCCTCTTTCCAAGAGGGAGGCGCAGTGTGCGATTCCTGTCACCCGCTCCGCTCACTCCACCGGACCTTCGGGATCGGGTAGAGTGAAGGTGCGCCGACCGGTGAGAGCCGGGCGGCCGCAACGCGGACGTAGCTCAGTTGGTAGAGCGCAACCTTGCCAAGGTTGAGGTCGCGAGTTCGAGCCTCGTCGTCCGCTCAGGGGAAAGACCCCGGTCCTCCAGGACCGGGGTCTTCTTCGTGTGCGATATCACACCCCCTCATCTCCCCGCGCCCACCGGCCGGTTGACATTTGTCACGCGCGCTCGTGACGGCCCGCACCGCCTCCCGCCCCGGTCCCGCGCGACCCTGGTGGCATGGAGACCGGAGAACAGGCAATCGAGGTGAGCGGGCTGCGGCGGCGCTACGGCCCGGCGAAGGGGGACGGCGGCTTCGATGCCGTACGGGGGATCTCGTTCTCCGTGGCGCGCGGCGAGCTGTTCGCGCTGCTGGGGACGAACGGGGCGGGCAAGACCTCCACCGTCGAGGTGCTGGAGGGGATGGCCGAGCCCGGCGGCGGCCGGGTGCGCGTGCTCGGGCACGATCCGTACCGCGAGCGTGCCCGGGTGCGGTCGCGGATCGGGGTGATGCTCCAGGAGGGCGGCTTCCCCTCCGACCTGACCGTCGCCGAGACCGCGCGGATGTGGGCCGGCTGCACCAGCGGGGCCCGTCCGGTCCCGGAGGCGCTGGAGATGGTGGGACTGACCCGGCGCGCGGACGTACGGGTCAAACAGCTCTCCGGCGGCGAGCGGCGGCGGCTGGACCTGGCCATGGCCCTGCTCGGCCGCCCCGAGGTGCTCTTCCTGGACGAGCCGACGACCGGACTGGACGCCGAGGGCCGGCGGGAGACCTGGCGCCTGGTGCGGGAGTTGCGGGAGGGCGGTACGACCGTGGTGCTGACCACGCACTACCTGGAGGAGGCCGAGGAGCTGGCCGACCGGCTGGCGATCATGCGGGCGGGGCGGATCGTCGTCTCCGGCACTCCCGCCGAGGTCACCGCCTCGCGCCCGTCCCGGATCCGCTTCACCCTGCCCGAGGAGGTGCCCGCCGCCCGGCTCCCGCTGTCCCTGAAGGCCGCCGAGCACGGGCGGGGGGTGGAGATCCGCACCGGCCGGCTGCAGGAGTCGCTGACCGAACTCCTGCTGTGGGCGCGGCAGGAGGGTGTGGAGCTGACGGGTCTGGACGCCCGCTCGGCCTCCCTGGAGGAGGCGTTCCTGGAGATCGCCCACGGGGACGGCCCGGACGCGGCGGAGGACGACGGCACGGCACGAGTGGCGAAGGCGGGAGCACGATGAGCGCGACGGACACCGGGAGCGGGACGGGCGGTGGCGGGACGGCCGGCGGGGCCGCGGCCTCCCTGGGCAGGCTGCGGTCGCTGGCCCGGGCGGAGCTGACGCTGCTCGTCCGCAACCGCACCGCCATGTTCACCGCCCTGCTGATGCCGTTGCTCATGGTGCTGTTCATGCGCTCCGCGGTCGAGCAGGCGCCGCTGGAGGGCACCGGGCTGAGCGTCACCGACCTGGTGATGACCAGCGGCATCCCGATGGTGCTGATCCTCGTCGTCTATCTGAACCTCATCCCCGCCTACGTCTCCCGCCGCGAGGAGCTGGTCCTCAAGCGGCTGCGGACCGGGGAGCTGCGGGACTGGGAGATCCTGGCCGGCGCGGCGCTGCCGGTGGTCACCGTGGCGCTGGCGCAGTGCGCCGTGCTGGTCGCGGCGGGCGCGGCCCTGCTGGAGATGACGCCGCCGGACCGGCCGGACCTGCTGGTGCTGGGCGTACTGCTGGGCGCCGTCCTGATGGTGCTGACGGCCGCCGCGACGGCCGTGATCACCCGGACGACGGAGAGCGCGCAGATCACCGCGCTGCCGCTGCTGATGGTCTCGCTGGTCGGCTCGGGGCTGTTCGTACCCCTGGAGGTCATGCCGGAGGGGATGGCCGATGTCCTGCGGCTGCTGCCGGTGACACCGGTGGTGGACCTGGTGCGGTACGGCTGGCTCGGCGGCGGCGAACCGGGCGAGGTGCTGCGGGCTCTGGGGACCGCCGTGGCCTGGGCGCTGGTTTCGGTGTCCGCCGTACGGCGGTGGTTCCGCTGGGAACCGCGTCACTGAGGTGCGAGGAGCGAGTGTGGCGGTGGCGGTCGGGAAAGGCGCGCCGGGCTGGGTGGAGCGGATACGGCGGTCCAGCGGGCCGGTCCGCTTCCACCAGTGCACCCGCTTCACGCTCTACAGCTTCGCGGTGTGCGAGGCGGTGCCGCTGGCCTTCCGGTGCGTGGCGCAGCGCGGCGGCGTCCCCCTCCGGGCCGCGGTCCCGCTGATCGCGCTGTTCGCGGCGCACTCCGCGTGCCATCCGCTGCTGTGCCGGGCCGGGCCGCGGTACCACCTGGGCTCGGCCGAACGGCCGGGCGGTCTGACGGCCCGAATCCCGACGCGACCGGACCGGGAGGCCGCGGGGGTACGGGGCTTCGTGCCCAGGACGGTCTCGGCGCAGCGGCTGGCCGAGATCATCCGCACGGTGCACGCCGGCAACCGCTATGTGGACCCGGAGCCGGCCGCCCGGGAGGCCGGCTCCTGGAGCTGGCGGCGGACGGGGCGCCGGTCGCGGAGATCGCCGAGCGGGCCGCGCTGGCGCCGGGAACGGTCCGCAACTACCTGTCGTCGGCCGCCGCGAAGCTGTCGGCGGAGAACCGGC
Source organism: Streptomyces sp. ATLC9 (assembly GCF_057196705.1). Lineage (NCBI taxonomy): Bacteria > Bacillati > Actinomycetota > Actinomycetes > Kitasatosporales > Streptomycetaceae > Streptomyces > Streptomyces sp. ATLC9. Next base: position 14,659 of record NZ_JBXUOY010000078.1, read on the forward strand.
ACGCGGCCGTGCGCATCGCACGCGAGCGGGGTTGGCTATAGTGGGGGCGCACCGAACGGAGCAGGCGGACGTAGCTCAGTTGGTAGAGCACCACCTTGCCAAGGTGGATGTCGCGAGTTCGAGTCTCGTCGTCCGCTCGGAGGGAAGGCCCCGGTCCTGAGGGACCGGGGCCTTCCCCGTGTGCGGCGCGGTGTGCGGCCCGCGGGGGCGGGCCCCACACGCGCCGTCAGCTCCAGCGGGTGCCCGTCAGCAGCTCGTACGCCTCGATGTAGCGGGCGCGGGTGCGCTCGACGACCTCGGCGGGCAGCTCGGGCGGGGGGACCTCGCCGCCGCGGTCCCAGCCGGCGGCCGGGGAGGTCAGCCAGTCGCGGACGATCTGCTTGTCGAACGAGGGCTGGGAGCGGCCCGGCTCCCACGCGTCGACGGGCCAGAAGCGCGAGGAGTCCGGCGTCAGCACCTCGTCGGCGAGCACCAGCCGTTCCTCACCGCCCTCCTCCACGGCCCACCCGAACTCGAACTTGGTGTCGGCCAGGATGATGCCCCGCTCCCTGGCGATGTCGCGGCCCCGGGAGTAGACGGCCAGGGTGAGCTGGCGCAGCCCGGCGGCGGTCTCGGCGCCGACCCGGCGGGCGACCTCCTCGTAGGGGACGTTCTCGTCGTGCTCGCCGACCTCCGCCTTGGTGGCCGGGGTGAAGACGGGGGCGGGCAGCTCGGAGCCGTCCTCCAGGCCCTCGGGCAGGGCGAGGCCGCAGACGGTGCGGGCCTGGCGGTACTCGGCCAGGCCCGAACCGGTGAGGTAGCCGCGGGCCACGCACTCGACCGGGACCATGCGCAGGGAGCGGCAGACCACCGTGCGGCCCGCCCAGTCGGCGGGGGCGCCCGGCGGCAGCTCGGTGGAGAGCACATGGCCCGGTACCAGGTCGGCGAGCTGGTCGAACCACCACAGGGAGAGCTGGGTGAGGACGCGGCCCTTGTCGGGGATCTCCGTCGGCAGCACCCAGTCGTAGGCGGACACCCGGTCGCTGGCGACCATCACCAGATCCCCCGCCTCGTTCCGGTACAGGTCCCGCACCTTGCCGGTGTGCACGTGCACCAGACCCGGCACCTGTACGGGTTCGGGCTTCTCTACGAATCCGGTCACGGCTCCTCCTGTGGCGTGGTCCAGGAGTTCCGATTCTCCCGTACCGCCGCCCTCCCCACCGGCCGGGGTCGGACGGACGGGTGGGGGCGCGCCGCGCGAACGGCCCCGCCCGGGAGGGCCGGAGGGTCCGTGGGCGCTCAGGGATGCCTGCAGATGTGGTCCAGGAGGTTGGCCGTGGCCCGCTGGATGCGGGAGTCGGTGTGGCCGGGGCGGTCCAGGGCCGGGGACCAGGCGAAGGTGCCCGAGGCGAAGACCAGGGCGCCGCCGGGCGTCTCGTACAGGGAGGTCTCCTGGTGGCGGCGGGCGCCGGAGGCGTCCCGGTAGGGCGAGTGGGCGAGCAGGATGCGGCCGGTGTGCGGGGGCAGGGCGGTGCGCGGGAAGTACCGGTCGGCCTCGCCCGCCACCAGACCGGGCAGTTCCTCGCCCTCCGCCGCCCCGGTGGCCTCCCACAGCCAGTGGGAGGCGTTCCGTACGACCATCGGGTGCGGCCGGGGCACCTGGCCCGCGTACTGGATGCCCAGCACCTGCTGTTCGGGGTCGCCCTGGTCGCGCCAGCGCCGCGAGCGGCCCGGGCCGCGCCGCTTGCGGCAGGTCATCAGCCGGCCGGGGGCTCCGGAGGGCGAGGGACCCAGCTCGACCTGCCAGTACATGGTGTTGGCCGAGAGGAAGACCAGCGAGGTACCGCCGTCACGGGCCTTCTCCACGGCCCGGCGCATGGGCGCCGACCAGTACTCGTCGTGGCCGGCGAAGACCAGGCCGCGGTAGCGGGAGGGGTCGACGCGGCCCGCGTGCAGATCGCGGGTGTCGGCGTAGGCCAGGTCGTAGCCGTAGCGCTCGGCCCAGCGGATGAAGTCGTAGGCGTGGCCCACGTGCAGGGGCAGGCCCGCGCCCGCGTACGGCCGGTCGAAGGAGACGGTGACGGCCGCGTCCTCCTCCCCCAGCAGCCTCCCCTCCCCGTCCCAGGCGTGGTAGAGGCTGGCGCCGGTGCGGCCGTCCTCGGGGAAGAGGTTGTACGCCTGCCAGGTGACGTCGGGGAGGACCAGCAGCAGGTCGCCGGGGCGCTCGTCGCGGACGGTGAAGGGGATGTGGGAGCGGTGGCCGTCGGCGGTGGTCAGCACGGCCACATGGGCGCCGGTGCTCCAGTAGTCCGGGATCTGGAGCCGCCAGGAGAGCCACCAGTGGTGGCAGGAGACGGTGCGGTCGGCGGTCAGCGGCGCCGGCTGGACGATGCCGGACAGCCGGGGGCTGGTGGTGATCTTGGTGGCGCCCTCGCCGGCGTAGTGGCCGATCCGGTAGACGTCCACACCGAAGGGCTGGGGCGGGTTGACCGTGATCCGGAAGTCGATGGACTCACCGGGCGAGACCGCGCTCTCGGAGGTGAAGCCCTTGATCTGGCAGTGCACGTCGTCGGCGGCGCACGGGCCGCCGCCCGCCGCGGACGGGGCGCGTGCGCCGTCCAGGCTGCTGTGGTCGAGGTACCAGGGGACGACGTGGCCGGTGTCGTCGAAGTAGTGCTCGCCGCACCGCAGCCAGGGCAGCGGTCCCTGCCCGAACGGATCGGTGACCGCGTGTGCGAGAGCCCCCGACTCCCAGCGCCGGATCTGCTCCGTGCCCACCTGCCTCTCCCCTCCCTGCGTCCGTCCCGCGATGCCGGACACCAGCACATCACATAAAGCGAACGTCCGGTCACCCTTTGTCGCACGACGGCCGGGGCCGGGTCCGGCCCACCAGGCGGCTCAGACCAGGCGGATGGGCTTGTCGGACCGTACGCCGACGGCCGCCAGCCAGTCGCGCAGCGGCCGGGGGTCGCCGTCCTCGGCGAGGGCGAGGACGGGACGGGCCAGGTCCGCGCGGCGTTCGCCGTCGACGAACAGGGCGGGGCCGTCCAGCCAGTCGAGCCCGGGGGCCGCCCCGGCGGTGTCCACGGCCGCGCAGCACACGGCGGCCGTGACGTGCTCGGCCAGCAGCTCGCGTCCGGAGCGCGGCGGCTGGAGAGGGAAGCCACCGCCGGGCGGGAGAAGCGCGATGTCCCCGCCGGGCACGGGCAGGGACAGGGGTATCGAACCGGCCTCGCGGGCGGCCCCGGCCCGGGCGGCCTCCTCGCGGGCGAGGTCGGCTCCGATCCGGGCGGCGAGCGCGTCGGCGCCACCGGCCGGGGCGTCCGGGACGTCCGGGCCGGCCGGGGCCGCCACACCGGCCAGCCGGTCGATCAGCTCGGCCAGTGTCGGGTTCTCCTCGGCCCGCAGCGCCGCGAAGAGGCGAGCGGTCTCGGAGCGCCAGATGCGGTCCACGACCTCTTCCGGGTATTCCTGCCAGTCCACCGGGGCCCAGTCGGGACCGGGCTCGGCCGGACCGCCGTGGAAGAGGCGCGCGGCCAGCAGGGAGACCTGACGGTCCACCTCGCCGGGCTCCTCCAGCAGGTCGCAGGCGGGGCGCTCGCCCAGCCGGGTGGCGAAACCCTCGGCCAGCCGGTCGCGCCGGGACAGCTCGGTGAGGGCGGAGACCACTCCGGCGTCCAGCCGGGCGGGCCAGCGCCCCGTGCGCCAGGCGGGCAGCGCGACCCTGGTCAGCAGCCGGTCCCAGCCGGCGTACGCCAGGCCCACCTGCTCCTGGGCGACGACCCGCAGGCCGTAGTCGACCGTCTGGGCCCGCACCGCGGCCGCGGCCGCGACCATGCGCTCCATCTCCGCGGCGTGGGAGGCCCCGGCACGCAGCAGCAGCCGGGAGACCCAGCCGACGAAGTCGTACGCGAGCCGTTTGGGCGCCGGGCCGCGGGCCGCGACGGCGACCGCCGCGGCGGCGTCCAGCCCGCGGACGAAACGCCGGGCGGCGGCGATGTCCGGGTGGGCGGACGGGCCCGTCCCGGCCACGATCGGGGCGAGCAGCGCCCGCAGCTCGGCCACCCGCATCCACCACAGGAAGGGGGAGCCGACGACGAGCACGGGGGCGCCCGCGCCGCGCTTCCCCGCGCCGGGGCGCGGCAGACGCCGGCCGCGGGCGGTGTGCGCCCGGTCCTCCAGCCAGCTGTCGCAGTCCGGCGTCAGGGCTATCGCCGAGGGCTCGGGGACGTCCAGCCGGTCGGCGAGATCACGTATCAGCCGGTACAGGTCGGGGGCGGCCGACTCGTGGATCTGCAGGGTGGGGCTGCCCGCCGGGCGCGCCCGGGTCATCGCCGCGGCCCCGCCCGCGGCCGCGGCGATCACCGGTACGGCGACCACCGCGGCCGTCCAGCGCAGCGCGTCCCAGCCGTCGCCGCGGAGGTGGCCGGTGGCCCCTCCGGCCAGCAGGACGACCGC
>NZ_JBXUOY010000079.1:0-18768 GCF_057196705.1 Streptomyces sp. ATLC9
GCGCGCCGGCGCGCGGCGCGGGCGAGCCGCGAGAGCCCGATGGTGGTCGCCAGCCGGGTCGTCGGCGAGCTGTTCATCACCCTCGGCGTGGTGATGCTGCTGTTCGTGTCCTACCAGCTGTGGTGGACGAACGTGATCGCGGACCGCCAGGCGGGCAACGAGGCGAAGAAGCTGGAGCAGCGGTGGGGCGAGAAGGGGGACGGGGAGAGCCGCGCCCCCGGGGCCTTCTCCGCCGGCGAGGGGTTCGCGATCATGCACATCCCCAAGCTGGACGTCAAGGTGCCCGTCGCCGAGGGCGTGGACGAGGGCGGCGTCCTCGACCGGGGCATGGTCGGCCACTACGGCGAGGAACCCCTGAAGACGGCGATGCCCTGGGACGAGAAGGGCAACTTCGCGGTGGCCGGGCACCGCAACACCCACGGCGAGCCCTTCCGCTACATCAACAAGCTCGACCCGGGCGACCCGATCGTGGTGGAGACCAAGGACACCTACTACGTCTACGAGATGGCCAGCCGCCTCGACTCCACCCTGCCCTCGAACGTCGGCGTCATCGACCCCGTGCCCGAGGAGTCGGGGTTCACCGGGCCGGGCCGGTACATCACCCTGACCACCTGCACGCCCGAGTTCACCTCGAAGTACCGGATGATCGTCTGGGGGAAGCTGGCCGAGGAGCGCCCGCGCAGCGAGGGGAAGCCGGACGCTCTCGTCCGATAGCCTGCGCGCAGGAACTGCGGAGGGGAACGGGCGGTGCGTCGGGTGGCAGCGATCGACCAGGACAACGGTTCGCGGACGGATCAGCCGTCCGCACCACGCCGCAGGCGCTCCCGGGCGGCCTCCGCCGTCAGCCTGCTGGGCGAGCTGCTGATCACCTTCGGTGTGCTGATGGGCCTCTTCGTCGCCTACTCGCTGTGGTGGACGAACGTGGTCGCCAACCGCGAGGCCGAGCGCGACGGCAACGAGGTGCGCGAGAGCTGGGCGGAGGACGGGCCGGGCGGCGAGGGGAAGAAGGAGTACGAGGGCGGGGACGGCGTCGGCTTCCTCCATGTGCCGTCGATGGGCGGCGAGGTGCTGATCAAGAAGGGCACCGACACCGATGAGCTGAACAAGGGTGTCGCCGGCTACTACACCGAGCCCGTGAAGGCCACCCCGCCCTGGGAGGGCGAGGGCAACTTCTCGCTGGCCGCGCACCGCGACGGCCACGGCGCCAAGTTCCACGACATCCACAAGATCGACGAGGGCGACCCGATCGTGGTGGAGACCGAGGACACCTGGTACGTCTACAAGGTCTACGAGACGCTCCCCAAGACCTCCAAGTACAACGTCGACGTGCTGGCGGACACCCCCGAGGAATCCGGGAGGAAGAAGCCCGGCCGGTACATCACCCTGACCACCTGCACCCCCATCCTCACCTCCGACTACCGTTACATCGTCTGGGGCGAGCTGGTGCGCACCGAGAAGGTGGACGAGCGGCGCACCCCGCCGGAGGAGCTGCGCTGACCGGTACGCGCCGGCCGCCGCGCGTACCGCCCGCACCACCGCCCTGCCCGCACCACCGCCCTGCCCGGAACGGGACCGGACGTCCGAGGGCCCCGACCGGTCGCTTCCGGCCGGGGCCCTCGGACGTATCCCGCTCGCGGGCGGCGGACGTCCGGCGGGATCAGTCGTCCCCGCCGGTCATCCCCTCGATGAAACCGCCGCCACCGCCCGGCCTGCCGTCCCCGCCGCCTCCGCCGCCGAAGGTGCGCACGGTGACCGTCTCGCCCTTCTTGAGCTGGGTGCCGGCGGGCGGGTCGGTGGTGAGGACGACGGCGTCGCCGTCGTCGGGGCCCGCCACGTTGACGTTGAACCCGGCGCCCCGGAGCGTCTTGCGGGCGTCCTTGAGCGGTGTGCCCGCCGCGATGGCCGGGACGGCCACCTGCTCCTCCGCCGGCGCCTTGGCCACGATCAGGGTGATGGCGGTGTCCGCCTCCACCTTCTGGTTCCCCTCCGGGTCCTGCTTGAGGACCGTGTTCGGGGGCTGCTCGCCGTTCTCCTGCTCGGCACGCGAGATGTTGGTGAAGCCCGCGTCCTGCAACTGCTTCCTGGCCGCCTCGAAGTCCTGCCCGACGACGGGCGGCAGGGTCGGCCGCGGGTCCTCCGTGGCCACCGTGATGGTGACGGTGGCGCCCGGCTTGGCGCTCTCGCCGCTGCCCGGGGCCTGCTCGGTGACGGTGCCGGCCGGCTGCTCCGAGACCTCGGTCTCGCGCTTGACCTCGAAGCCCGCGTCCTTCAGCTCCTGCTCGGCGTCGTCCGCCGTCTCGCCGACGACGTCCGGGACCTCGACCTCGCTGGGGCCCTTGGACATGATCAGGGTGACCGTCTCACCCTCCTCGACCTCGGTGTCGGCCGCCGGGTCGGTCCTGCAGACGGTGCCCTCCTTCTCCTCGCAGAACTCGTCGGAGCCCTTGGCCACCTCGAGTCTGGAATTGGTGGCCTTCCGCTGGGCCTCCTCGAGGGTGTCCCCGATCATGTTCGGCACCGTCGGGTTGTTGTCCGTGGGACTGGAGATCACCTTGCCGATGAAGACCGCGCCGATCAGCACCAGGATGCCGCCGAGGACCAGCAGGGCCGTGGAGAGCCGGTTGCGGCCCCCGCCGCCGCGCCGCCGGTCGGGCCGCTCGTCGTAGCCGTAGCCGCCGTCGTCCTCGCGCATCGGCGGCAGCATCGAGGTCTGGGCGGATGCCGGGGCCGTGGCGCGCAGCGCGGTGGTGGGCTGGTCCTCGGGGTGGTAGCCGCCGCCCGCGCCGTAGGCGGCCGCACCCATGGCGGCGGCGGCGCCGACCGGCTGGCCGTCGAGGGCCGCCTCGATGTCGGCGCGCATCTCGTCGGCGGACTGGTAGCGGTAGTCCGGGTCCTTCACCAGCGCCTTGAGGACGATGGCGTCCATCTCGGGCGTGATCTCGGGGTCGAAGGAGCTGGGCTGCTGCGGCTCCTCGCGCACGTGCTGGTACGCCACCGCGACGGGGGAGTCCCCGACGAACGGGGGCCGCACCGTCAGCAGCTCGTACAGCAGGCAGCCGGTGGAGTACAGGTCGGAGCGGGCGTCGACCGTCTCGCCCTTGGCCTGCTCCGGGGAGAGGTACTGGGCGGTGCCGATGACGGCGGCGGTCTGGGTCATGGTCATGCCGGAGTCGCCCATGGCACGGGCGATGCCGAAGTCCATCACCTTGACCTGCCCGGTGCGCGTCAGCATGACGTTCGCGGGCTTGATGTCGCGGTGGACGATGCCGTTGCGGTGCGAGTACTCCAGCGCCTGGAGGATGCCGACGCACATCTCCAGGGAGCGCTCGGGCAGCAGCTTGCGCCCGGAGTGCAGCAGCTCGCGCAGGGTCGAGCCGTCCACGTACTCCATGACGATGTACGGGATGGAGATCCCGTCGACGTAGTCCTCGCCGGTGTCGTAGACGGCGACGATCGCCGGGTGGTTGAGCGAGGCGGCGGACTGGGCCTCACGGCGGAAACGGGCCTGGAACGTGGGGTCGCGCGCGAGGTCCACCCGGAGGGTCTTCACCGCGACGGTGCGGCCCAGGCGGGTGTCGTGGGCGAGGTAGACCTCGGCCATACCACCCCGGCCGAGCACCGAGCCCAGCTCGTACCGGCCGCCGAGGCGACGCGGCTCTTCCATAGTCTCCAGCCCTCTCCGTGCGTCCTGACCGTCTCCCTGCGCGGTCCGGCGGTGCTGCTCGGCATACGGTACCCGGACCGGGCGGCGGGCCGGGATGCGACCACTGATGTGACCACCGGCGTGACCGGCGGTCTCCGGTCACCTCTTGCCGTCGAGAGCCGCCTCCATCATGGCCTTGGCCACCGGGGCGGCCAGCTTGCTGCCCGCGATGTCGTCACGGAGGACGTCGGCGCTCTCGACGATGACCGCGACGGCGACCGGGGTCGAGCCGTCGGAGGTCTTGGCGTACGAGATGAACCAGGCGTACGGGTTCTTCTCGTTGTTCTCGCCGTGCTGCGCGGTGCCGGTCTTGCCGCCCACTGTGACGCCGTTGATCTGCGCGGGGGTTCCCGTGCCCTCCTCGACGACCGTCTCCATCATCCGCTGGAGCTGCTGCGCGGTCTCGCCCGAGACCGCCTGCCCCATCTCCCGGGGCTTGTGCTCCTCGACGACGCTGAGGCTCGGCGCGATGAGCTGGTCCATCATGTACGGCTCCATCATCTTGCCGTCGTTGGCGACGGTGGCGGCGACCATGGCCATCTGGAGCGGGGTGGCGCGGTTGGACGCCTGGCCGATGCCGGCCATGGCGTTCTGCGAGTCGATGTCCTCGGGGTAGACGGATTCGGCGGTGCGGACCGGGACGAAGTGCTCCTGGCCGAAGCCGAACCTCTCGGAGTACTCGATCATCTTCTCGTTGGTCACTTCGTGACTGATCTTGGCGAAGACGGTGTTGCACGACCACTGCATGGCCACCCGCAGCGAGGCGTTCTCACAGGGATGGTCGCCGTCGTTGACCATGTCGGTCCTGGTGCCGGGCAGCTGGTACGGGTCCGGGGACTCGGTCTTCTCGTCGATGCTCTCGTACAGACCGCTCTCCAGCGCCGCGGCGGCGGTGACGACCTTGAACGTCGAGCCGGGCGGGTAGGTCTCACGCAGCGCCCGGTTGAGCAGCGGCTTGTCCTCGTCGTCCAGCAGGGCGTTCCACTTCTCGGCGTCCTTGGAGGAGCTTCCCGCGAAGGAGGACGGGTCGTAGGAGGGGGTGCTGACCAGGCCCAGGATCGCGCCCGTCTCGGGGTTGATCGCGACGGCGGCGCCCTTCTTGTCGCCCATGGCCCCGAACCCGGCCTTCTGGACGTCGGCGTCCAGCGTCGTGACGACGTTGCCGCCCTTCTGGTCCTCGCCGGTGAGCATGTCGATGGTCTGGTTGAAGAACAGCCGGTCGTCGTCGCCGGTGAGGATGCCGTCGTAGATGCCCTCGAGCTGGGTGGCGCCGAAGGCCTGGGAGGCGTAGCCGGTCACCGGGGCCCAGATCTCGCCGTTCTTGTACGTCCGCTTGTACTTGAAGTCGGTGCCCTCGGTCTCCTTCGAGCCGGTGATGGCCTTGCCGTCGACGATGATGTTGCCGCGCGGCTGGGCGTACCGCTCGATGGCGACGCGGCGGTTCTTCGGGTCGTTCTGGAGGTCGTCGGCCTGGGCGAACTGGATCCAGTTGGCCCGGATCATCAGCGCGACCATCAGCAGACCGCAGAAGACGGCGATACGGCGCAGAGGCTTGTTCACGATCGGACCACCTGGGTCATCTCGGCATCGGGTGAGGGCGCTGGGGCGGGCGCGGGCCGCCGGGCGGTGTCGCTGATCTTCAGCAGGATCGCGACCAGAGCCCAGTTGGAGATCACCGACGAGCCGCCCTGTGCGAGGAAGGGCATGGTCATACCGGTCAGCGGGATCAGGGCCATCACACCGCCGGCCACCACGAAGACCTGGATGGCGAAGGCCGCGGACAGCCCGACGGCCAGCAGCTTGCCGAACGGGTCGCGGGCGGCCAGTGCGGTGCGGATGCCGCGCTCGACGAGCAGCCCGTACAGCAGCACGAACGCCATGACGCCGGCCAGACCCAGCTCCTCGCCGACGGTGGCGAAGATGTAGTCGCTCTTGGTGGCGAAGCCGATCAGGTCGGAGTCACCCTGGCCCAGTCCGGTGCCGAGGATCCCGCCCGCGCCGAAGGCCCACAGGGCCTGTGCGGGCTGGTTGGGGTTGCCGGTCTCGCGGACGACGTGGAAGGGGTCGAGCCAGTCCTGCACACGGCTCTGGACGTGGGGCTCGAAGCTGGCCACGGCCACCGCGCCGACGACGGCCAGGGTGAGACCGAAGAGGATCCAGCTGGTGCGCTCGGTGGCCACGTAGAGCATCACGACGAAGAGACCGAAGAAGAGCAGCGAGGTGCCCAGGTCGGTCTCGAAGACCAGGATGAGCACGCTCAGGGCCCAGATCACCAGGATCGGGCCGAGGTCGCGGCCACGCGGCAGGTACAGGCCCAGGAAGCGGCGGCTGGCCAGCGCCAGGGCGTCCCGCTTGACCATCAGGTAGCCGGCGAAGAAGACCGCGATGATGATCTTGGCGAACTCGCCCGGCTGGATGGACATCCCGCCGATGGTGATCCAGATCTTCGCGCCGTAGACCGCCGGGAAGAACATCGGCAGGATCAGCAGGACCAGCGCCACGACCATGGAGATGTAGGTGTAGCGCTGCAGGATGCGGTGGTCCCGGAGGAAGACCAGCACCGCGAGGAAGAGCGCTATGCCCAGCGCGGACCACATCAGCTGGTTGGGGGCGGCGGAGCCCTCCTTGAGCCGTGCGAGTTTCTCCGACTGGTCGAGCCGCCAGATCAGGACCAGGCCCAGCCCGTTGAGGAGCGTGGCGATCGGCAGCATCAGCGGATCGGCGTACGGCGCGAATCTGCGCACCACGAGGTGGGCCACGCCGGCCATCAGACCGAGGCCGAGGCCGTAGCCGAGCATGCCCGCGGGCATCTCGCCGTTGATGGCCAGGCCCACGTTGGCGTAGGCGAACACCGGGATCAGCACGGCGAAGACGAGCATCGCCAGCTCGGTGTTGCGGCGGCTGGGCAGACCTCCGGGGGAGATCGTCGTATTGCTGCCGGTGGTTCCGGTGGCGTGACTGGTGCTCATGGCGTGCGGCCCCCTATGACGTGGTGCACTGCTTGGCGAGCCTCTGCTGCTCCTCCGGAAGGGCGGGGCCGGGGGTGGGAGCGGTCGGGCTCGTGACGCTTGCGGTGGCGGCGGAGTTGAGGGAGCCGGCGGAGGAGGCGGCCGGGTCGGGGGAGCCGGACGGCTCGGAGCGCTCGCCGGCTCCGGCGCCGTCGCGGGCTGAGCCGCTCTCACCGGCCTTTCCGGCCTCCGCCTCCGCGCGCTCCTTCTCCCTGCGCTGGGCGGCGACGATCTCGCAGACCTCGGCCTGCTCCGCCAGCTTCTCCAGCCGGCTCTCCGCCTGGGCGAGGCTGTCCATGGAGATCCCGGCCTCGACCTCGTTGCGCTGGTAGGTCGGAAGGTACTTGAGCTCGACCGGGGAACTCCGCTCGACCTCGCTCAGGCTGATCCAGGCCAGCTTCTGGCTGATGCCGCGGTAGATCGCGACGCGGTCGCCGTCGGCTCCGACGTAGAACTGGGTCTGGGTCCATCTGTGGGCGCCGTACAGGCCGCCGCCGAGCAGGCCGAGGACGAGCAGGGCGAGGAAGATCCGCTTCAGCCACCTGAACCGCTTGCGCGGCTTGGCGAAATCGCCCTCGGCGTAGGCGCCGAACGCCCCGGCGGGCGGGGTGGCGTCACCGCTGCCGGGCGGGCCGAAGCTTCCCTGCGGGCCCTCGGGCGACTGCTGCTGGGGCACGCCGCCGCGGCCGAGCTCGGCGGCGCGGGCGGCGGGGGTACGGGGAGCGCCGCCGTCGCCGAGCTGCTGCTGGTTCTCGGCGACGGCGCCGACGATGACCGGGGTGTCGTTGAGCCGGCCGGCGAGGGTGTCGTCGCCGACGTCCAGGACGTCCGCGACGATGCAGGTGATGTTGTCGGGGCCGCCGCCGCGCAGGGCGAGCTGGATCAGCTCCTGCACGGTCTCGTGCGGATCCTGGTGGGCGGCGAGGGTCTCCTCCATCGTCTGGTGGCTGACGACGCCGGACAGACCGTCGGAGCACAGCAGGTAGCGGTCACCGGCCCGCACCTCGCGGATGGACAGATCGGGCTCCACGTGGTCGCCGCTGCCCAGCGCGCGCATCAGCAGGGAGCGCTGCGGGTGGGTGGTGGCCTCCTCCTCGGTGATCCGGCCCTCGTCCACCAGCCGCTGGACCCAGGTGTGGTCCTGGGTGATCTGGGTGAGCCGGCCGTCGCGCAGCAGGTACGCGCGGGAGTCCCCGACGTGTACCAGACCGAGCCGCCGGCCCGTCCACAGCAGGGCGGTGAGCGTGGTGCCCATGCCCTCCAGCTGTGGGTCCTCCTCGACCATGACGCGCAGCTGCTCGTTGGCGCGCTGCACGGCGGTGCCCAGCGAGGTGAGCAGGTCGGAGCCGGGAACGTCGTCGTCCAGCTGCACGAGGATCGAGATCACCTCCGAGCTGGCGACCTCGCCGGCGGCCTGGCCGCCCATCCCGTCGGCGATCGCGAGCAGCCGCGGACCGGCGTAACCGGAGTCCTCGTTGCCCTCGCGGATCATGCCTCTGTGCGATCCGGCGGCGAAGCGCAGTGACAGACTCATGCGCACCTCGCCCGTCGGCTCCGGGTACATCCGCACGGTGCCCACCCTCCGGTCGTCATGGTCGCGTTCACTACTTCCGCAGCTCGATGACCGTCTTGCCGATGCGGATCGGCGCACCGGGCGGGATCGGGGTCGGTGTGGTGAGCCGGGACCGGTCCAGGTACGTGCCGTTGGTGGAGCCCAGGTCCTCGACGATCCACTGGCCGTCGCGGTCCGGGTAGATCCTGGCGTGACGGCTGGAGGCGTAGTCGTCGTCCAGCACGATCGTCGAGTCGTGGGCCCGGCCCAGCGTGATGGTCTGGCCCTGGAGGGTCACGGTGGTGCCGGTGAGCGACCCCTCGGTGACCACCAGCTTGGTCGGGGCGCCGCGGCGCCGGCCTCCGCCGCGGGCCGCCTGTTGCGGGGCCTGGCGGGGCTGGGGAGGACGCTGGGCCTCGGCGCGGCGGGCCGCGCGCTGGGTCACGCGGGTGCCGAAGAGGTCGCTCCTGATGACCTGAACGGTCACGATGACGAACAGCCACAGTACGGCGAGAAAACCCAACCGCATGACCGTCAGGGTCAGCTCTGACATTGCCCCCGCTTCACCCTTCGGCTTGCCGGTAAATGATCGTGGTGCTGCCCACGACGATGCGTGAGCCGTCGCGGAGCGTAGCGCGCGTGGTGTGCTGTCCGTCCACCACGATGCCGTTGGTGGAGCCCAGATCCTGGATCGTCGCCGGATCTCCGGTCCGGATCTCGCAGTGGCGCCGCGAGACGCCGGGGTCGTCGATCCGCACGTCGGTCTCGGTGGAGCGGCCCAGCACCATGGTGGGACGGGAGATCTGGTGACGGGTGCCGTTGATCTCGATCCAGCGGCGGGTCCGGTCGGGCGGCGTCGGAGCGCCGGGGGCCTGCCCGGGGGGCGGTCCGGCCGGCATGGGCGGCGGCCCGGCCGGACGCTGCGGCGGGTACCCGTAACCGCCGGGGGCGCCGGAGGCGTTTCCGGGGGGAGGTGCGCCGTACGGGGGCTGGGGCTGGGAGGCGCTGGAGGCGAGGGTGCGGCTGCGTACCCGGTACAGGCCGGTGTCGAGGTCGTCGGCCCGCTCCAGGCCGACCTTGACCGAGCCCATGAAGGTGTAGCGCTGCTGCTTGGCGTACTCGCGCACCATGCCGGCCAGCTCGTCGCCGAGCTGCCCGGAGTAGGGGCTGAGGCGCTCGAAATCCGGGGCGCTGAGCTGGACGATGAAGTCGTTGGGGACGACCGTCCGCTCCCGGTTCCAGATGGTGGCGTTGTTGTCGCACTCGCGCTGGAGGGCGCCGGCGATCTCGACGGGCTGCACCTCGGACTTGAACACCTTGGCGAAGGTGCCGTTGACGAGACCCTCGAGACGCTGCTCGAAGCGCTTCAGAACTCCCACGGTGCACCTCCTTCCCCGATGCCCACGGCTCTAGTGCGCCGGTCGCGGTCGCGCACGACGCGTTGCCTTCCGATACTGCTTACTGATCGTATCCACGCGCGGGGTGAACGGCTGGTTCCCCACCGGTGGTCCGGCGCGCGGGTGTCAACCTTCACACGGATCGTAGAGGTGGCACGGGACCAGTGTCCCAAACCGCGGTCGGTCGATACGGGTGTGAGACCACCCCGGACAGCGTGCTAGTGTTCTGTGTGTCGCCAGGCGGTCCCGCCGGACCGGAGGAGAGCACTCCGGTGAGTGTGGGAGGATCAAAGCGGCAGCACCCATGCGCGGGTGGCGGAATAGGCAGACGCGCTGGATTCAGGTTCCAGTGCCCGAAAGGGCGTGGGGGTTCAACTCCCCCCTCGCGCACAGAGAGCGAGCCTCTCACCGTGACGAAAGTCACGGTGAGAGGCTCGCTTCGTTTCGTTTCCCGGTTCCGGGCCGCCCGGGGCCGCTCCGAGTTCCGCCTCCGGAGAGCGGGCTCCGGTGGCCGGCGGTCCCGGGAGCCGGTGCGGAAGGCGGCCGGGCCGGTCGCCGGGGCCTCGTTCGGGCGTGCCGCGACGGTGGTCAGCCCTCCGTCCGGCGGGACCGGCGCAGTTCCTCCAGGTCGTGGCGGAGACGTTCGCCGGTCCCCCGACCGATGGGGAGATCCGCGCCCTGCTCGGGGCGCGCGGGCGGCGGACGTCCGGTGGACCGGGCACGCGGACGTGACCGGGTGCCCGGACGGCGGGGCGCGGATTCCGGTCGTCCCGGCACTGCCCGGGACCGGGATCGGGAGGTACCTTCGAACCCGCTGATCGTCGCGGTCGGCGCGGGGCGGCCCGGTCGGTGCCGGCCGGCAGCCGGCCGCAGGCAAGTCGCAGGGGGTGGGGGCCGTGGACGAGCGGCTGCCGTATGTGCCGGGTTTCGCGGACCGCCGGAGTGCGCGGGAGCCGAAGCGGGAGGGCAGGGCGCTGCGTGAGGCGGTGCCCAGGCACGCCCACGCGGAGTTCTCCGTGAGCCCGGACCGGCCGGGCGCGGTGATGGCGGTGGAGGAGTCCAACCGGGGCCGGATCGCGGAGCTGGTGCCCCTCCGGGTCGGCCGGATGGTCGCCTCGCCCTTCGCGTTCCTGCGCGGCTCCGCCGGGCTGATGGCGTACGACCTGGCGCACGGCACGCCCACCACCGGTGTCGGCACGCAGATCTGCGGCGACGCGCACGCCGCGAACTTCGGCCTCTACGGCGACGCCCGCGGCGGTCTGACCATCGACCTCAACGACTTCGACGAGACCGTGCGCGGCTCCTGGGAGTGGGACCTCAAGCGGCTGGCCGCCTCCCTGGTGCTCGCCGGGCGCGAGGCGGGGGCAGGCGAGGACGTGTGCCGGACGGCGGCCCGCGACGCGGCCGGCGCGTACCGGCACACCCTGCGGCTGCTGGCGAGGATGCCGGCGGCCGACGCCTGGAACGCGGTCGCCGACGAGGAACTCGTCTCGCACGCCGACGCCCACGATCTGCTGGGCACCCTGCGGAGGGTCGCGGAGAAGGCGCGGCGCAACACCAGTGCGCGCTTCGCCGCCAAGTCCACCCGGGAGGCCGCCGACGGCGGCCGGGTCTTCGTGGACGCCCCGCCGGTGCTGCGCAGGGCCTCCGACGAGGAGGCGGCGGCCGTGGCCGCCTCGCTGGAGGAGTACCTGGGGACGCTGCCGGAGGACCGGCTGCCGCTGCTGGCGCGGTACGCGATCCACGACGTGGCGTTCCGGGTCGTGGGCACGGGCAGTGTGGGAACGCGCTCGTATGTGGTGCTGCTCCTGGACCACCGGGGCAAGCCGCTGGTGCTCCAGGTGAAGGAGGCGCGGCCGTCGGTGCTGCGGCCGTACACGGCCCTGGCGGGCCTGGCCGGGCCGGAGCCGGACCACGAGGGGCGCCGGGTGGTGCTGGGGCAGCGGCGCATGCAGGTGGTGTCCGACACCCTGCTGGGCTGGACGACCCTGGAAGGGCGGCCGTACCAGGTGCGGCAGTTCCGCAACCGCAAGGGCAGCGTGGACCCGGCGGCGCTGGGCGCCGGCGAGATCGACGACTACGCGCGGATGACCGGGGCCCTGCTGGCCCGCGCGCACTCCCACAGCGCCGATCCGCGGCTGCTGGCGGGGTACTGCGGCAAGTCGGAGGAGCTGGACGAGGCGGTGGCCGCCTTCGCGGTGGCCTATGCCGACCGCACCGAGAGGGACCACGCGGAGCTGGCGGCCGCGGTGCGCACCGGGCGGCTGCCGGCCGAGCGGGAGGTGTGAGGAGGGCCCGCGTGGGGAGATGAGGCCCCTGGCGGAGGCGGGGGTGTGATGCCCGGGCCCGGGGAGCCGTAGGCTGGCCGGGTGGCGCCGCCGTCCGGCCGGGAACCCTTCCCGGTGGCCGCGGCGTGAATCCCGGTCAGGGTCTCGATCAGGGCCGGGCGCAGTGGAACGCCGTCGCGAGGAAGTCCGTGGACCCGGAAGCCCAGCAGGAAGCCCGGCAGGCCGGGCATGAGCCGTACGACGCGCCGGAGGCCGTCCCGAGCACGGGCGGCCCGAGCACGGACGGGGAGGCCGTCGAGCGTCTGGAGCGGGCCGTACGCGCGGCCGAGAGGGCGCTGATCGAGTACGAGATCGCCGTGGAGACCTTCCGGGTCGAGGTGGAGAACTTCTCCCGGCTGCACGAGCAGCGGCTCGGTCCGCTGTACGGCCGGATCGAGGAGCTGGACGTCCTGATCGCCGAGGCGGTGGCCGCGTGCTCCGGCGACCCCGGGGATCTGCGCAGGGCGCGTGAGGCACGTGCCTCCTTCCTGCCGATGCCGGCCGTGGAGGAGCTGTACCAGGGGTGGATGGATTCCGCCGGGCTGCCGCCGGAGGCCGTCGCCATGCTCACCGGGCAGCGGGTGCGGCCCCCGGAGCGGGTGCGGCCCAGTGAGCGGGCCAGGCGCCTGTACCGGGAACTGGTGCGCTCGGCGCATCCGGACCTGGTGCAGGACGAAGCCGAACGCGGGCGGCGCGAGGAGTTCATGACCCGGGCCAACAAGGCCTACTCCGACGGGGATGAGGAGGCGCTCGCCGTGCTGGCCGAGGAGTGGGCCGCCGGGCCGCCGACCGTGGAGGAACGGGAGGCCGCCCGCGGTGAGGAGCTGTATGCGCGCCTGGAGTGGCTGGCGCGGCGCAAGGAGATGCTGGCCGCGGCCGCGGCGGAGCTGGAGGAGGGCGCGATCGGCTCCATGCTCAAGCTGGCACCCGATGATCCGGACGGCCTGCTGGAGGAGATCGCCGGGCGGCTGCACGAGCGGATCGCCGGGAAGGAGGCGCGTCTGGCCGAACTGACCGGCCGGACGGGCCGGGCGGAGGAGCCCGGACGGGCGGGTTAGGTTCGTGGGCGGCCGGCCGGACCGGCGGCCGGAGTGTTGTACGGAGCATTGTGAGACGGCGCCGGAGGGCCGGGGCCTGTGAGAGGGGCGTGACCTGATGCAGTACGGCCGGATTCCGTCGGTGGACGTCACGGCGGTGCCGCCGGAGGGCCTCCTGCTGGACGTCCGGGAGGACGACGAGTGGGCGGCCGGACACGCCGAGGAGGCTCTGCACGTGCCGATGAGCGAGTTCGTGGAGCGGTTCGGAGAGGTGACCGGGAAGGCCGCGGACCGGCGGGTTTACGTGGTCTGCCGGGTCGGCGGCCGGTCGGCACAGGTCACGCAGTACCTGCTGGGGCAGGGCGTCGACGCGGTGAACGTCGATGGAGGCATGCTGGCCTGGGAGGCGGCCGGGAAGCCGCTGGTGAACGACGGGCAGGGACCCGCGCACGTGGCATGAGTCGCGCGTGGGCCCCGGCACGGAGCGCGCCGGGCCCACCGGCCGTGCGGAGGCCGGTTGTCCGCAGGACCGTGGGCCGTATCGCCCGAAGGGCTCCGCGGCTCTCAGCTGTCAGGTGTCAGGCGTCGAAGTCCACCTCGACTGCCTCGGTGACCGGCCGGGACTGGCAGGCCAGTACGTACCCCGCCGAGACCTCCTCCGGCTCCAGGGCGAAGTTGCGGTCCATGCTCACCTCGCCGGACACCAGCCGCACGCGGCAGGTGCCGCACACCCCGCCCTTGCAGGCATAGGGCGCGTCGGAGCGGTTGCGCAGCACCGTCTCCAGCAGCGTCTCGCCCTCGCCGGCCGGCCAGACGCCCATCCGGCCGTCGAGCGTGGCGGTGAGCTTCGAACCGCCGGGCGCGCTCCGGGCGGCGGTCCGCTTCTCCGCGGCCGGGGAGGCGTCGTCCACATGGAAGATCTCCTGGTGGACCGCGGCGGCGGGCACTCCGAGCGCGGCCAGCGCGCGCTCCGACTCCCGGACCAGCCCGTGCGGCCCGCACAGGAACCAGCCGTCCACGTCGGGCACCGGCAGCAGGGCCGGCAGCAGGTCGGCGAGGCGCTCGGCGTCGAGCCGTCCGGTGGGCAGGCCCGCCTGGCGCTCCTCGCGGGAGAGCGTGTGCACCAGGTGGAAGCGGTCCGGGTGACGGTCCTTGAGCTCGGCGACCTCTTCCAGGAACATCGCCGAAGCCGTGGTGCGGTCGGTGCGGATCAGGCAGAACCGGGCCTTCGGCTCCTCGGCCAGCAGCGTGGCGGCGATGGACAGCACCGGTGTGATGCCGCTGCCGCCGACGACCGCCGCGAAGCGGCCGGGCCGGGGACGCAGGGTGAAACGGCCAGTCGGGGGCATCACGTCGACCGTGTCCCCGGCGGACAGTTCCTTGAGGGCGTGGGTGGAGAACGCGCCGCCCTCCACCAGCCGGATGCCGACCCGCAGCGCCGGCTCGGCGGGCGCGGGGACGGCGGGGGAGCAGACGGAGTAGGTGCGGCGCACCTCCGTGCCGTCCAGTTCGAGCCGCAGCGTGACGTGCTGGCCCGGGACGTGGCGGAAGGTGTCGTGCAGTTCGGGCGGCACCTCGAACGCCACGGCCACCGAGTCGTCCGTGAGTCGCCCGACCTCGCGTATCCGGAGCGGATGGAACCTCATAGCAGCTCCTTGAAGTGGTCGAACGGCTCCCGGCAGGAGGCGCAGCGGCGCAGTGCCTTGCAGGCGGTGGAGGAGAAGCGGCTGAGCAGGGTGGTGTCGGTCGAACCGCAGTGGGGGCAGCGGATGGCCAGATCCACCACGACGGGCCCGCCGCTTCCGGAGGCATCCGCGCCCGCGCTCCCACCCGTACCGGGCCGGGGCGGGGCTATCCCGAACTCGGCCAGCTTACGACGGCCCTCGGCGGTGATCGCGTCCGTCGTCCAGGGCGGGGAGAGGACCGTGCGGACCGTCACCTCCGCCACGCCGTGCTCGCGCAGCGCCCGCTCCACATCGGCGGACATCGCCTCCACCGCCGGGCAGCCGGTGTAGGTGGGGGTCAGTTCGACCTCCACCCGGCCGGGAGCGAGCAGGTGCAGACCGCGCAGCACCCCCAGCTCGGCCAGGGAGACCACGGGCAACTCCGGGTCCGGCACGGAGCCGGCGATCCCGCGCAGCTCCGCCTCCAGCGCCGTCGCCTCTGTCCCCGTCTCCGTCGTCGACTCCGCCGCTTCCGCCGGGGGCGTCACCACGACGCTCCCGGGTGGCTGCGGTGCAGGTGCTGCATCTCGGCGAGCATCCGGCCGAAGGGCTCGGTGTGGACGCCCTGCCGCCCGGCGCCGGCGGCCCAGGGGCTGCTCCGCGGCCCCTCGGGGACGGCGAGGGTCGCGCGCTCCAGCACGGCGGTGACGCGCCGTGCCCACTCCCAGTCCATCCCGGCCCAGTCGACGTCCAGGCCCTCCACGGGCCGGAACAGCTCGCCGGTGTAGCGCCACAGCCCTTCCAGTGCGTCCTTCATGCGCCTGTGGCTCACCTCGGTGCCGTCGCCCAGGCGCAGCGTCCAGTGCTCGGCGTGGTCGCGGTGGTAGGCGACCTCCTTGACCGCCTTGGCGGCCAGCGCGGCGAGCTCCGCATCGTCGGTGCCGCCGCCGGCCAGCCGCTCGTACAGCAGCTCCTGGTAGGCGGAGAAGTACAGCTGTCGGGCGATGGTGTGGGCGAAGTCGCCGCTCGGCTGCTCGACGAGCTGCACGTTGGTGAAGGCGCGCTCCTCGCGGAGGTATGCCAGCTCGTCCTCGTCGCCGGCCATCGACAGCAGGGTGCGGGCCTGGCCCAGGAGGTCCAGCGCGATGTTGGCGAGGGCGACCTCCTCCTCCAGAACGGGGGCGTTCCCGGCCCACTCCCCCAGCCGGTGGGAGAGGACCAGTGCGTCGTCGCCGAGGGCCAGCAGGGCCGTACGGGGAGCGCTCACAGGTGCCGCACCCCTTCCGGAACCTCGTAGAAGGTGGGGTGGCGGTAGGGCTTGTCGGCTGCGGGCTCGAAGAACGGGTCCTTCTCGTCGGGCGAGGAGGCGGTGACCGCGGACGACGGCACCACCCAGATCGAGACACCCTCCGACCGCCGGGTGTACAGGTCCCGCGCGTTGCGCAGGGCCATCTCGGCGTCGGGGGCGTGCAGGCTCCCGGCGTGGGTGTGGGACAGGCCGCGCCTGCTGCGGACGAAGACCTCCCACAGGGGCCATTCGCTGGTGGTCATGCCGCCGTCCTTCCGTCGCCGTCCCGCTCGCTGTGCTTGCGGGCGTATGCCGCGGCGGCCTCGCGCACCCAGGCGCCCTCCTCGTGGGCGCGGCGGCGCCGGTCCAGCCGCTGCTCGTTGCAGGGGCCGTTGCCGCGCAGCACCTCGTGGAACTCGGACCAGTCGATCGGCCCGAAGTCGTAGTGCCCGCGCTCCTCGTTCCACCGCAGTTCGGGGTCGGGCAGGGTCAGGCCGAGGGACTCGGCCTGGGGGACGCAGATGTCCACGAAGCGCTGGCGCAGCTCGTCGTTGGAGTGCCGTTTGATCTTCCAGGCCATCGACCGGGCGGAGTGCTTCGAGGCGTCGTCGGGCGGACCGAACATCATCAGCGACGGCCACCACCAGCGGTCCACGGCGTCCTGCGCCATGGCGTGCTGGGCCTCGGTGCCCCGGCTCAGCGCCAGCAGCAGCTCGTACCCCTGACGCTGGTGGAAGGACTCCTCCTTGCAGACGCGGACCATGGCCCGGGCGTACGGCCCGTAGGAGCAGCGGCACAGCGGCACCTGGTTGGTGATGGCCGCGCCGTCCACCAGCCAGCCGATCGCGCCGACGTCGGCCCAGGTCAGCGTGGGGTAGTTGAAGATCGAGGAGTACTTCTGGCGCCCGGAGTGCAGTTTGTCCAGCAGTTCCTCACGACTGGCGCCGAGCGTCTCGGCGGCGCTGTAGAGGTACAGCCCGTGCCCTGCCTCGTCCTGCACCTTCGCCATCAGGATCGCCTTGCGGCGCAGCGAGGGCGCCCGTGTGATCCAGTTGGCCTCCGGCTGCATGCCGATGATCTCGGAGTGGGCGTGCTGGGCGATCTGGCGCACCAGCGTGGCGCGGTAGGCGTCGGGCATCCAGTCGCGCGGCTCGATCCGCTCGTCCGCCGCGATCGCCGCGTCGAACGCCTCCTCGTGCGCCCCGGGACCTCCGCCCCGGTCCGTCTCCGGCAGCAGCGTCGTCATGCAGAGCTCCCTTGCTCCTGGCGAGGAACCAACCGACCGATCGTTCGGTTCAATGGTGGTCGTCCGGACCCCAAGGTGTCAAGGCTGTGGATAACCTCGTAAGGTCGCCGCGGACCGGGGCGGCCGCGGGGGAACGCGACCGGTGTCGCGGGGTCGTGAGAACGGGGCCCGGCCGGGCCCGAGATCGGGGAGGGCGCATGGATCCACAGGCACAGCGGCGTCAGGAGGCGCCGTCGCCCCCGACGGTGGACGGGGCGCCCTCCGGGGAGCCTTCCGGCCGGATCCCGGACGTGATGTCCCTCCCGCCCACGGCGCGGATCGCCGTCGCGGTGGCGCTGGGCGTCGTCACCGTGCTCACCGGTGTGCACCTGGCGATGGTCTTCCTGCACGTCGCGCCGGACAACACCCTCAGCAAGCAGTACGGTCCGATGATCTCGGACTACATCAACCCCGAGTTCGAGCAGAACTGGAAGCTGTTCGCCCCCAACCCGCTCCAGCAGAACGTCGCCGTCCACGCCCGCGCGGAGGTGGTCCGGCCGGACGGCGGACGCGAGCGGACCGGCTGGGTGGACCTGACGGCGATGGACATCGACGAGATCCGGGGCAATCCCTTCCCCAGCCACACCGACCAGAACGAGCTCCGCCGGGCCTGGGACTTCTTCACCGGCTCGCACGACGAGGAGAACCGGTCCACCGGGCTGCGCGGAGACCTCTCCGAGGAGTATCTGAGGCGGATCGTGATGTCGCGGTTCGGACCCGAGCTGAACGGCGGCGAGATCCGGCGCGTGCAGGTGCGGTCGGCGACCACGCCGGTCGCGCCGCCGCCGTGGAGTGGTGAGAGCGCGGGCACCGAGACCACGTACCGGGTGCTGCCCTGGTGGCCGGTCGACCGCACGGACATCCCGGAGGACCAGTGACACAGCCCGAGAACGGCCCCTTCGCCCCCGCTCCGGCCGTCCCCGGCGCCCGACGGCCGCGGGAGCGCCCGTCCGGTCCCGGGGAGCGCCCGCCCGCCGAGTCGCCCGCGGCACCGCACCGGCCGTGGCCGGGGCGCCTGTCGGCGAAGGCCGACGAGGCGATCATGGGCGGCATCGTCCGGATCAGCGACCGGGCACTGGGCCCGTACCAGAGCGCGGTCGTCCGGATCGGTTTCTCCCTCACCTGGCTGGTCTTCCTGCTCTTCGAGTGGCCCCACCGGCGCGAGCTGTACGGCCCGGACGGCCCGTGGAGCTGGGAGCTGGGCGAGCGGTTGGTGGCGAGCAACCACGCCTTCACGGTGCTTCTGTGGTCCGACAGCGCCGTCTGGTTCGAGGCCGTCTACGCCCTCGCCGTCCTCTCCTCCGCCGCGCTGCTGGCCGGATGGCGGACCAGGACCATGTCGGTGCTGTTCATGGTCGGCGTGCTGTCCCTGCAGAACCGCAGCGTCTTCATGGGCGACGGCGGCGACAACGTCATCCACCTGATGGCGATGTACCTGGTGCTCACCCGCTGCGGCCGGGTCTGGTCGCTCGACGCCCGCCGCGCCCGCCGCCGCGGTGCCGGGGGC
>NZ_JBXUOY010000080.1:0-18650 GCF_057196705.1 Streptomyces sp. ATLC9
GCCGGTGGCCGCTGGCCGCCTGCGTGCTCGTCGTCCTGTCGGGCCTGTTCGACGGGCTGGACGGTGCGGTCGCCGCGGTCACCGGCCGGTCCCGCCCCCTGGGCGCCGTGGTGGACGCCCTGGCCGACCGGGTGGCGGACCTCCTGCTCGTCGCGGTCCTGTACGTCCTGGGGGCGCCGGCCTCCTGGTGCCTGGCCGCCGTCCTCCTCGCTCAGTTGCACGAGTACCTGAGGGCCCGGGCCAACGCGGCCGGAATGCGCGGAGTCGGGGCGCTGAGCATCGCCGAACGGCCGCTGCGGGTGGTGCTGTGCGCGGTCGCGTGCCTGGGGAGCGGTCTGCTGCCCGGCGGAACACCGGGGACCGGGTGGGACTGGGCGACGGTGTGCGTGGTGTGCTGGACGGCGGTCGCGGCAGTCGGCTTCCCGCAACTGGCGGCCGGAGTGGCGCGGGCGCTGGGATAGCGGCTCCGGGCGGTCAGGCGCCGCCGATCTGAGCCGCGACGATCTCCGCCGACAGCGCCACCAGGGGAAGACCGCCGCCGGGATGGGCGGACCCGCCGACGAGGAAGAGTCCGGGGACGGGGGAGCGGTTGGCCGGCCGCAGGAAGGCGGCGCGGACACCGTTGGAAGAGGTGCCGTAGATGGCGCCGCCCGGGCTCCCGGTCTCGTGCTCCAGATCGAAGGGGGTGCGGGCCTCGTACCACAGCAGGCGCGGGCGGACGTCCGTGCCGCGGGCGGCCATGACGTCCAGGATCCGCTCGGCGTAGGACTCCCTGAGTCCCGGGGCGGTCCAGTCGACGGTCCCGGGTGCTCCCCGCTGCCCGTGCCGGGGGGCATTGACCAGGACGAACCACGCCTCGTGCGCGTCGTCGGGACGCAGCGCGGCGTCATCCGGTGCGCTGATGTACACCGTCGGGTCGGCGGCGGGACGGGCCGGGGCGCCGAAGACGGCGTCGAACTCCGCGTCGTAGTCCGCCGGGAACAGCACCCGGTGGTGCGGCGTCCGCGGGTCCCGCCCGCGCAGGGCGAGCAGGAGGACGAAACCGGACAGCGATGGCCGGGCGCGTGCGAGGGCGGCCAGGGGCCGGCGCCCGCGCCGGTCCGCCGCCAGGCGCCCGTAGAGGACCGCGGCGTCGACGCCGGAGACGACGATGTCCGCCGCCGCCGTGCCGCCGTCCGCCAGGCGGACTCCGGTGACGCCCCGGCCCGAGGTGTCCACCGCGGTGATCTCGCAGCCGTGGCGGAACCGCACCCCCAGCTCGGCGCAGCGCCGCTCCACGGCCTCGGCCAGCAGGCGGAGACCGCCGGGGACGTACCAGGCGCCGTAGCGCTGCTCCACGTACGGGACCACCGCCATGACGCCGGGCGCGCGCCGGGGGTCGGAGCCGCTGTAGGTGGCGTAGCGCTCCAGCCACATGCGCAGCCGGGGGTCGCGCAGGTACCGCCGGCCGGTGCCCCGCAGGGTGCGCCAGGGGGCGACGGCGGCCAGGCCGCGGGGGCGGACCGAGTGCCGCAGCAGCCCTGCCGGGCCGCCGAGCGGCCGCCGCAGCACGCTCTCGCCCACCAGCCGCCACAACTCACCGGAGACCGTGTGCAGACGGGCCCACTGCGCTCCGGTCCCCTCGCCCAGGACGTCGTCCAGTACGCCGGGCACCAGGCGCGGGTCACCGGGCATCACCAGGCGGGTTCCGTCGGCGAACCGGTAACCGCAGGCCGGCTCCACCGGCCTCAGCGGCAGGCAGCGCTCCACGGGGGCGCCGGTGTCCGCGAACAGCCGGCGGTAGACCTCGGGCATGGTCAGCAGCGACGGCCCGGTGTCGAAGACGAAACCGTCCCGGCGCACGGTACCGAGCTTGCCCCCGCACACGGCCGACCGCTCGTACACGGTGACCCGGTGTCCCTGCCGGGCCAGCCGGGCGGCGGCCGCCAGGGCGCCCATGCCGGCGCCGATCACGGCGACGCGGGCCATCTCAGCGCCCTCCTCGCAGCGGTCTGCCCTTCCACGTCAGCGTGGAGCGGCGATGACCGAGCCAGGACCGCGCCGTCAGCACCACCAGCAGACCCACGGACACCGGGTGGGCCAGCGCGTCCGGCCAGCAACGCCCGCCCGTGCGCCGCGCGGTCAGCATGCGCCCCGCCGCGGCCGCGGCGTATCCGGCCGCGCCCCAGCGCGACCCCCGCAGCGCCGCCAGCGGGGGCACCACATAAGCCCAGACGAGGAGGGCGCACACCGCCGCCGCGCCGCCACCGGACCCGAACGCCGCCCACAGGGACTTGCCGTACCCCTCACGCAGATCATGCCAGCCGTCGTACATCCGGCACCGCGCGATCCGGCTGCCGTCCACGATCCCGCCCCGGCCGCCGGCCCGCTTCAGCGCCCTGATGAGTGCCATGTCCTCGAGGACCTCCTCCGTGACCGCGGCGAAACCGCCGCAGCGGCTCAGGGCGGCGGCGTCCACGACGAGGAACTGGCCGTTCGCCGCGGACAGCGCCGGCCGCGGCGACGCCTCGGCGCGGCGCAGCGGCAGTACCGTCAGCCACGACCACTGCAGCAGCGGCTGGACGAGCCGGTTGGCGGGCCCCTCGGCGACCTGGCGGGGGAAGGGGGAGACCAGGTCGAGTCCGGCCGAGCGCAGCAGGGCCACCGAGGACGCCACCGCGCGCGGCGCGAGCACCACGTCCGCGTCCACGAAGACCAGCACGCTGCCCCGTGCGAGCGACGCGAGCTGATGGCAGGCATGGGCCTTGCCCGGAAACCCGGGTTTCGGCGTCGTGCCGCGCACGACCCGGGCGTGCCGGTGCGGGCCGCACAGACGGCGCACCACGTCACCGGTGCCGTCGGTGGACTGGTCGTCGAGCACGACGACCTCCGCCCGGGGCACACGTTCCTGAGCCAGCAGGGAGCGCAGCGCGGGGCCGACGCGCCCGGCCTCGTCACGCACCGGCATCAGGAGGGACACCCGCTCGGCCACCGGTGGCGGATCCACCGGCGGAACCCGCAGCACCCTGCTGTTCCGGACGCTGTGCACGGCGCCGGCGGCGGCCAGCACCGACCCCGCCGCGACCGCCGCCCGCACCGGACCGGGCCGGCTCACCCGCGTCTCCCGGCGGCGCCCGCCGCCCGCAGTGCCAGCGGCACGGCGACCAGGCCCATCAGCACCCCGCCCGCCATCGCCACCTGCGGGCGGCCGAAGAACACCAGGCAGGCCGTCACCGAGGAGGCATAGGTCCACAGGTACAGCACGACGGCCGGGCCGACGGGGGCGTCCTTCCCGGCGGGCCACCGGGGGCGCCCCGCCGAGCGCTGGGAGACGGCGTCCACGGCGGCGACCATGGCCACGGACACGGCCATCCACCCGGCGAAGTTGGTCAGCGGCACGCCCTCCACACCGGGAAGCGCAGGGCTGGGGTCCGACCAGACCCAGTAACCGGCGTCGACCATCTGCGGGTCGAGGAAGACGTCCCAGGACGCCAGCGCCCACCCCCCGACCACCGCCGTCCGTACCCGGGCCGCGGGCGTCCCGGCCCGCTTCCGGCCTCCGGCCAGCGCGCGTCCCGCCTCCAGAGCGGGCCAGGCCATCATCATCCAGGCAAGGGGCACCACCACCGGCACCCCCGCCACGCTCGGCCCCGGGGTGCCCGTGTAGTGGTAGGCACCGAACGGGAAGCCCGTACGCACCCCCACGGCCTCCACCGCCAGGCCCCCCAGCCCCGCCGCCGCGAACAGCGCCAGCGGGCCCCGCGCACCGTGCCGCAGCGCGGCGGCCGAGAGGGACGCCAGGCAGAAGACCACCACGCCGGCGACGGTGAGCGCTTCGCGCCACGGACCGGACGCCAGCGGGTAGGGGATCTGGCACAGTACGGCGGCCGCGGTCAGCGACCAGACCGCCCGCCGGCCGGCTCCGAGCCCACGGCGCAGCGCCGGCCGTTCCTGTACCTGAACCATGCGACGAGCATAGGGAGACGGCCGGGCCCACCGCCGAGGCGGCGAGACCGGCACCACGGGCTTCACCGGTACGGAGCACAGGGGGCGCGGCGCGGATCCCCGCACGTACGGGGGGCGGCCGCGTGCCGTGGCGGACGCGCTCGGCGGACGGCCCGGCGCGGGTGGGAACGGCCGCCACCGTACGGGCCGTGTCCGGGCCTGTCGGCCCCTGGCCGAAGCGAGCGGTGCCGCCGAGGCTGGAAGACGCGGAGGCCGCCTGCCGGCGGCCTCCCGGGCGGGACAGAGACAGGAGTGCCCGACGGCCGCCGAGGGGGACGGTTTCGCCGCCCGCCCTGACGCGCTCGCCGCGGCCGGGATACCGCGCCCCCGAAGGAGGGCACCGTGGAACATGTATGCCGTCGGCCGTCCCCGGAGCATCCGCCGCCCGGTGCGGCGCCGCGCCCCCGCCCCGTCGCCGTCCCGCGCGCAGGAATGGAGTAACCGACCATGGTCCAGCAGCCACCCGGCGAGGCCCCGTCGCACGCCCTTGAACCGGTGGCCGACGCCCATCTGCGCGATGCGGCGCGGGTGGCCGGGCTTCTCGGCGTGGACCCGTCCGCGGGCCTGTCCGCGCGGGAGGCGCAGCGGCGGGCCGCCGACTGGGGCACAAACTCGCTGGCCGAACCCGCCCGCCGGCCGCGGTTGCTGCGTCTGCTGGACCAGTTCCGCAGCTGGTTGATCGGCATCCTGCTCGCCGCCGCGGTCGTCGCCGGCGTCATCGGCGAGATCAAGGACGCCGTCGTCATCACCGCCGTCCTCTTCCTCAACGCCGTCATCGGCTATCTGCAGGAACGACGTGCCGAGCGCAGCCTGGAGGCGCTGCGGCAGATGCTGGTGCCCACCGCCCGGGTGCGCCGTGACGGACGGGTGCAGGTGGTCCAGGCCCGCACCCTGGTGCCCGGTGACGTGGTCCTGCTCGAAGCCGGTGACCGTATCCCGGCCGACGGCCGCCTGGCGGTCGCGGAGTCCGTCGAGGCCGCCGAGGCCACGCTGACCGGCGAGTCCCACCCCGTCGCCAAGTCGACCGCGCCCAACCCGGCCGGCGGTGAGGACCCGGTGCCCGTCGCCGAACGCACCGGCATGCTGTTCATGAACACCGCCCTGACCCGCGGCCGCGCCGAGATGATCGTGACCGCCACCGGCATGCGCACCGAGGTCGGCCGGATCGCCGCGGCGCTGCGCACCGGCACCGAACCGCCCAGCCCGCTGCAGGTTCAGATGGACAGCCTGGGCCGGCGACTGGCCCTGATCAGCGGTGTCGCGGTGGGCGCCTACGCGATCGCGTCCCTGGTACGCGGAGAGGACCTGGCCGATCTCGCTCTGCGCGCCGTGGCACTGGCGGTCGCCGCCATCCCCGAAGGCCTGCCCGCCGTCCTCGCGCTCACCCTGGCCCTGGGCGTGCACCGGATGGCCCGCCGGGGCGCCATCGTCAAGCGCCTGGCCTCCGTGGAGGCCCTCGGTTCCGCGACCGTGGTGTGCAGCGACAAGACCGGCACCCTGACCCTGAACGAGATGACCGCCCGGGCCGTGTGGTCGGCCGGACGCTTCTACGAGGTGACCGGCGACGGCTACGGCACCGCCGGCGGCGTGCGCCCGGCCGGCACCGGGCCGGCGGCCGCGGACCCGCGGGACGCGGCCCTGCCGTTCGCACTGTGCAACGACGCCCGTCTCACCGGCGACGGCATCATCGGGGATCCCACCGAAGCCGCCGTGCTCGTGCTCGCCGCCAAGACCGGCCTCGATCCCGAGACGCTGCGCACCCGCACACCGCGCACCGGCGAGGTGCCCTTCGACCCGGCCGCCAAGTACATGGCCACCTTCCACACCGAGGCCGACGGGTCCACCCGCGTCCACGTCAAGGGCGCCGTCGACGTGCTGCTGGACCGCTGCACCCACCTCCTGACCGAACAGGGCCCCGTCCCCATGGACGACGAGCGGCGCCGGGAGATCATGGCCGCCGCCACCCGGCTGGGTGGCCAGGGCCTGCGCGTCCTGGGCGCGGCCACCGCCACCACCACCGGACGACCGCAGCCGCAGCAGGTGGCGGGGCTGACCCTGACGGCGGTCGCCGGAATCGCCGACCCGCCCCGTGCCCAGGCCCGCGACGCCGTCGCCCTGGCCCAGGACGCCGGCGTCACCGTCAAGATGATCACCGGGGACCATGCCGACACCGCCGCCGCCATCGCCCGCGAACTCGGCATCACCGGCGATGTCGTCACCGGCGCCGAACTGACCCGGATGAGCGGCGGGGAACTCGCCTCGCGCATCGACGGGATCGGCATCTTCGCCCGCGTCGCCCCCGAGCACAAGGTCACCATCGTCCGTGCCCTCGCGCAGCGCGGCCACATCGTGGCCATGACGGGCGACGGGGTCAACGACGCCGCAGCCCTGCGTGCCGCGCACATCGGTGTCGCCATGGGCATCACCGGTACCGATGTCGCCAGGGAAGCCGCCGACATGGTGCTGACCGACGACGACTTCTCCACCATCGTCCGGGCGGTCCGCGAGGGCCGCTCCATCTACGACAACATCACCACCTTCGTCCGCTTCCAGCTGTCCACCAACGTCGGCGCCATCCTCACGCTGCTCGCCACCGTGCTGGCCGGGCTGCCCGCCCCCATGACCGCGATCCAGCTGCTGTGGGTCAACATCATCATGGACGGGCCGCCCGCCATGGCCCTGGGCATCGACCCGCCGCGGGAGGGCGTCATGCGCCGTCCGCCCCGGTCGCCCGGCGAGCGCGTCCTGGGCGCCCGCCGGCTGGGCGCCGTCGCCCGCGCCGGCGCGGTCATGGCCGCCGGGACACTGGCCGTCTTCGCGGTGGCCCGGGACCTCACCGATCCCGCGACCGCCGCGACCATGGCCTTCACCACGTTCGTGCTCTTCCAGCTGTTCAACGCGCTGAACGCGCGCAGTGAGGGCGGCCCAGTTCTCGGCCGCCACCAGCTGCGCAACCGTGTCCTGTGGGCCAGTCTGGGGGCCGTCCTCGTGCTGCAGGTCGTCGCCGTGCAGGTCCCCTTCGCCCACGGTGTCTTCGACACCGTCTCCCTCACGCCCGTGCAGTGGGGCGTGTGTCTGGCCACCGCCTCCACCGTGCTGCTGGCGGAGCACCTCTGGCGCCTTCTGCGGACGGGGCGGAGCCCCGCGGTGCGGCGCAAGGCGTGAGATCTTCCGCGCCCGCCCACGGGGTGCGTTCCGGGCTCAGCCGGCCAGCGAGCCGGCGAAGATCTGCCAGGCCAGGAGCGACTTCGCCACGAGGCTGAGGACCAGATAGGCCTTCTCGCCGTACGCGTAGTCGGACCACCGGCCGACTCCGCGGTACTGGAGCCACTGGTTGAGGCCGAAACTGAAGAACAGGGCGGCCTGGACGAGGACGATCCCGTACACGAAACCGGGTACGGTTCCGGCCGCGACGATGTTGTACGCGATGGAGATCCACGGCGTCACGCCCACCAGCGCCCCGAACCAGAAGGGAAGCATCGTGGTCGCCTCCCGGCCCGGCGGGTTCATCACCTCCTCGACCCAGCCGAACAGGATCATCCCGACATTGGCCCCGATGACGGCGATGACGGCGTTGATGTTGGTGATGCCCGAGTAGAAGCCGATGAGGAGCACCATCAGGGTCGCGCTCAGCGCGTACTCCAGCCACCGGAACCGGTTGATGCCGCGCCTGAGGTCACGTTCGTAGACGCCGCGGAACACCGTTGCCGTCAGCAGGTGGTCCAGTGCCGCCAGAGCGAGGAAGGCGGCAACGGCCCAGCCGATCGGCACGTCGAACAGAGATCCGGGGGCGGGCGCGGCCGTCCCCGGCGGACCCTCGGGCACGGAGGAGGTGACGGTGATCGAGAAACTCCCGGCCAGGAGCACGACCGCCGCGGCCTGGACCAGGTGCAGCAGCGTGAGCCCCAGATTCCATGCGCGGAGTCCGGCCAGGCGTTCGGCGGTGACACCGGTGGCCACCGTTGTGCCGTCCTGTCTCCTCATGGTTCCTCCCGGGGGTCGACGACGCCGCACCTGTGCATGGTCGTACCGGCTCGTCCGGAGCCACGGCAGTCACGGCACCGCCCCGCCGGAAGCCACCGGATTGGCTCAGGGGACTGCCACAGCCCGGCTTCCGCCCCGGTACGGTCCACGCTCCGGCCGATACCGTCACTTCCGTGGCGGCGCTCGGTCCGGTGCGTCAGGCGGTCGTCTTTGCGTGGTCCGAAGTGTCCTCGGAGAGGGCGTCGACGGTGGCCTCCGGCGTCGTGGACCTGGGAAGCCAGCGGAGCGCGAGCCCCCCGAGGGCCAAATGCAGGAGGCTGGCCACGACGGCGGCCGCGTGCAGGCCGGTGACGAAGGCCGATTTCGCTTCCCCGGCGAGGTGGGACGCCAGGCTGGGAAGCTGGAGCGTCTCGTCGAGGGTGGGTGCGAGGTCGGGGCCCTGGAGACGGAAGATCAGCGCGGCGAGCGAGCCGAGGAGCGCGATGCCGAGGGCATTGCCGATCTCGTTGCTGGTTTCGGCGATGGCCCCTGCCGAACCGGCTCGCTCCGTGGGGACCGCGCCGACCGCGGTGTCGGCGACGACGGCGAAGGAGATGCCGTAGCCGACACCCGCGACGGCCGTGGAAGCGACGTACCAGCCGACCCCGCCGGCGGTCGTGGCCGGAAGCAGGAGCAGAAGGCCTCCGGCGATGGAGAAGTGGCAGATGATCAGGGCGGTCCGTTTGCCGATGCGGTCCACCACCATCGGTGTGACGATGCACGTGGTGGTGAGCACCATCGCGCCGGGCAGCGCGAGGAGCGCGGCGTGCAGAACCGACAGCCCGAGGACGGACTGGAGGTAGATACCCGCCAGGTAGGCGGTCGCCGACCACGCGGCCAGTGGCAACAGCCCGGTGATGATCGCGACCGTGAAGACGCGGTCCCGGAAGAGCGAGAAGTCCATCAACGGGTACTCGAGGCGCCGCTGGCGGAGAGCGAACCACGTCAGCAGCGCCGCTCCCGCGATTCCCGCGACCAGGGGGACGGCCGAGACGCCTTCGGCCGCGGCGTGCTTGAGACCGTAGATCATGAGCAGGAGGCCGACCGCGGAGGTCACCACGCTGAACGCGTCGACACGGCCCGGCCGGGTCGCGCGTACTTCGCCGAGCAGGACCGGCGCGAAGATCAGGAACAGGGCGATGACGGGCAGATTGACCAGGAAGACCGATCCCCACCAGAACCGCTCCAGCAGGACGCCGCCGAGGACCGGACCGATGGCGAACCCGGCGGCGAACGCCGCTGCGAAGATCCCGATGGCCTGCGCCCGTCGCCGGGGGTCGCCGAACAGTTCGCTCAACACCGCCAGGGCGGAGGGCAGGAGGGTCGCCCCCGCCACTCCCATGAGTGCGCGGGCGGCGATGAGGAACTCCGGGGTGGGCGCGAGGGCCGCAGCCGCGGAGCCGATGCCGAAGACCGTCGCACCGATCATGAGCAGCTTCAGCCGACCGTACCGGTCCCCGATGCTGCCGAACGCGATGAGCAGGGAGCCGACGGCGAAGCCGTAGATGTCCAGGATCCACAGGGCCTGGTCCGCGGTGGGCGTGAGCGCCTGGCTGACCCGGGGCATCGCCAGGAACAGGATTGATCCGTCCATGGACACCAGGAGTACCGGCCCGAGGGTCACCAGGAGGCCGAGCCAGGCCCGCCGGCCGGGTGAGGTGTGCGCGTGCTGTTCAGACATGTCTCCCACGCTCCGGCAAGGCATGTCCGCCAGCCACCCCCCTGTTGTGGGTATACCTGACAGGTATACCCACCGGGATGTCCGGGCGGCCTACCCTCGTTGACGTGGAGAGCCTTGGAACCTTCCTGAAGAGTCGCCGTGACCGGGTCACACCGGCCGAGATCGGGTTGCGCACGTACGGGGCCGCCCGCCGGGTCCCGGGCCTGCGGCGCGAAGAACTCGCGCAACTCGCGGGGGTCAGCGCGGGGTACTACACCCGTCTGGAGCAGGGACAGGTGGAGACCGCCTCCGAACAGGTTCTCAACGCCCTCGCACGGGTGCTGCAACTCGATGAGATCGAGCGCGTCCATCTGCACAATCTCGCCCGGCAGCCGTCGAACCCCGGACTCTCCGAGCCGCGTCGCGAGACTCCCAACCCGCGGGTGCTCACGCTTCTGGAGGCACTCGACGAAGCGACGCCGGCGATCGTACTGGGCCGGCGCGGAGACGTGCTCGCGTGGAACCGCACGGGCCACGCCCTCATCGCCGAGCACATCGACTTCAACGCACCGCAGGAGTCGGCGCGGCGTCCCTCCGTTCCCCGGATGTTCTTCCTCGATCCGCTCACCCGCGACCTGTACCGCAACTGGGACGAACTCGCCCGCGTCCACGTCGCCTACCTCCGCCTCACCGCCGGTCGCTTTCCCACCGACGCGCGGTTGGCGGAGTTGATCGGGGAACTCACGATGCGCAGCGACGACTTCGCGATGATGTGGGCGGCCGGGGAGGTCGCCGACTGCACCGTCGGCACCATGCACCTCCAGCACCCCACCGTCGGCGCCACGAGCATCACCTACCAGGTCTGGCTCCAGCCCGACAGCCCCGACCACCGGCTGGAGGTCTACACCCCGAACGACCCGGGTTCCGCCGACGCGCTGCGGATCCTGACGCACCAGGACCGTGCGGACAGTGCCCCGGAGCCGGATCCCGCCTCCGTCCGGCAGGACTGAGCCTCTCCCACCGGTGCGTACGGGATCCGGGCCTTCGCACGCTTGCGGGCCCCACCGCGCCGGTGCGACGCGTCCGGAAGGCCGGCGCCCAGTACGGTTCGAGCGTCATGGTGCCGTTGCCCCGTGCGCCCCTGAACGAGCCCGCGCTGTTCCGGGCGAGGGTGTACCACCCGGGGCCGATGACGGGGCAGACCCGCGGCAGATGCTGTCCGAAACGGTGCGTGCGGGGGACCGCTGTTCCGCGCCTGCGCCCCGGATGCCGTCGGTACCGCCGGGCCGGCTGTTTGCCGGTGAAGGACGGAGGCATGGGCGTCGGCGCCTCGGGGGTCCGGACGGGGCGGCCCGCGCCCCGCGCCGTGTGGAGCCGCGCCTCCCTCCCGGGTGGGCCCGCCCCTGTGGCAGGAGCGAGCCCCTTTCACCCGGCTCCGGTGGTCAGGCCGCCAGGAGGCGCACCGGATCGACGCCGGCCGCGGTGTGCCGCTCGGCCCAGTTCTCCAGCGCCGAGCGGCAGGCATGGTCCAGATGATGCAGTCCGGACAGGTCCAGCTCGATCGGGCGGTCCTGGGGAAGAGCCTCCAGAGTGTCGAGGATCTTCGGCAGTCGCAGGAAGGTCGCGTTGCCCGACAGATGCGCCTGGATGGGACCGGCGCCCTTGTCGACGACCTCCAGCCTGACGTGTGAAGCGTCCCAGGCGGTCTTGACGATCGACAGCACCAGACCGATCAGCACGCCCTCGAACATGTTCACGGCGACGATCGAGACGGCCGTGACCACGAGGATCAGAGCCTCGCCCCGGTTCCCCCTCCACAGGGTGGCGACCCGGCGGAACGGGATCAGTTTCCAGCCCGCGTGCACCAGGACGCCGGCGAGGGCGGGGATCGGGATCAGTGCCAGGGCCGAGGGCAGCAGCGCCGCGAACACCAGCAGCCATACGCCGTGCAGCACTCGTGACGCCTTGGTTCTCGCGCCTGCCCGGACATTGGCCGAGCTGCGTACGATCACCGCGGTCATCGGCAGCGCGCCGAGCACACCGCACACGGTGTTGCCCGCGCCCTGGGCCATCAGTTCCTTGTCGTACCGGGTCCGCGGGCCGTCGTGCAGCCGGTCCACGGCCGCCGCGCTGAACAGGCTCTCCGCCGAGGCGATCAGGACGAAGGCGAGGACGGTGCCGACGAACGCCGGGTCGGCCAGCTCGGCGAAGGCTTCCGTCCCGGGCGGCTGGATCACGCCGAGCAGGCCCTGGACCTCCACCGTGGCGACCGGCAGGGAGAAGACCGCCGACGCGGCGGTGGCCAGCAGTACCGCCGCGAGCGCGCCGGGCACGGCCCGCACCTTCCCGGGCGTCCGCTGCCACAGCACGAGGACGGCGACGGTGCCCGCGCCCACCGCGAGCGAGGTGAGCGTCGCGGAGTCGCCGAGGGCGTCCGCCGCAGCCCTGGGCATGCCCAGGATCTTGTCGATGCCTCCCTTCGGGGCTGTGGTCCCCGCGGCCGCGTACAGCTGGCCGGCGATGATGACCAGGCCGATGCCGGCGAGCATGCCCTCGACCACGGACAGGGAGATGGCGCGGAACCAGCGGCCGAGGTTGAGTGCGCCCATACCCAGTTGGAACAGCCCGGTCACCAGCACGATCACGCCGAGCGCGGGCAGCCCGAACTGGCCGACGGCTCCGAGGACCAGCACGGTCAGGCCCGCGGCGGGGCCGGAGACCTGGAGACTGCTGCCCGGCATGAGGCCGGTGACGATGCCGCCGACGATTCCGGTGACCAGGCCGAGCTCGGCCGGGACTCCTGATGCGACCGCCACGCCGACGCACAGCGGGAGCGCCACCAGGAAGACCACCAGGGAGGCGGCGAAGTCCTGCTTCAGGTGGGGGAACCGGGCTGCGGCGCGCTTCCCGTCCCCCGTGCCCCTGCCCGCCCTCACAGCGCCTCGAAGGTGTCGGTCTGCGGACGGTGTGTCAGGACCGTGCCGGTGTGCACCTCGTAGTACCAGGCGTGCAGGTTCAGCTCGCCGCTGCCGAGCCTCGCGGCCACGCACGGGTAGGACCGCAGGCGCAGCACCTGGGTCAGGACGTGGTTCTGCACCCCCTCGGAGACGGCCGGGTCCCGGGGGTCTCCCTTGGGGCAGGGGGTGGCGTGGTGGAGCCAGTCGCGTACGGCCGACACGGCGTTCAGGTCGTCGCCGCGGACCAGAGCGCCCACCGCGCCGCAGTGCGAGTGACCGCAGACGACGACGTCCTTCACTCCGAGCACTTCCACGGCGTACTCGATGGTGGCCGCCTCGCTGGTGGGACGTTCGAACGTGTGGGGTGGCACGATGTTGCCCGCGGTGCGCAGCTCGAAGAGCTCGCCGGGGTGGGCGCCCGTGATCAGGGCTGGTACGACCCGGGAGTCGGCGCAGGTGATGAAGAGCACCTGTGGGGTCTGGCCTTCGGCGTGTGCGGCGAATTCCTTCGGACGTCGCCCGAACGTGCGGGCATGGTCGATGAAGGGTTGCATGTGGCGGATCCTCCTGGCGCGTCGTGGGGCGCGTCGGGCACGCACGGTAGGGGCGGGGTGTCTCTTGCCTGTATCAGAGGCGGAAGGCCCGAAGAACCGTCGGTGGTGTGAGGGGACGGGAGCGCGAGGCATCGGCCATGGCCGCCTCGTGGTCGGCCACCGGGCTCCCGGTGGGTTGTGTGTCCGGGGTCCGGGGGCGCCGGGCCGGAGACGTGGTGCCGACCGCAGGGGTGGGGCGGCCCGGCCGACGCTCCGGAATGCCACGGGAGCGAGAGGTCGCGTTCCCGTCGTGTGAGGCCTTTCCGCTCACCGCGTTCTTCGGCCGCAGGGCATTGGCCTCAACGCGACCGAAAATATGTGCGGAAGCGAACGGAACGAAGAGGGAAGGGGGAAGTGAAGGGCGAACGGGGCGGCGGCGGTGAACGCGACCGCGTCCCATGGCTCCACACCTCGCAACATGGGCGCCTCTCCGGACAGCGTGCGGTTGTCGACCAGGGCAAGTGATGGTCAAAGACCAGTCAAGAAAAACCTTATCCAGGTAAAGCGCCTTGCATGAGCAAGTCGACACTTCCGGCCTAAGAGAGCCCGAAAACCGAGGGTGTGATGACGTGAATTCGCCCTGCCGCCCTGCCGCCGGGCCGGTCACACGTGCGGGCGCCGGGCCATGGCCGTCCGAGCCGTTTCCCGCGCGGGTCCACCGACCACCGGCCGGGCCTTCGCCCGTGGCCGTATGAAGGGGGCCACGGAGAACCCGGGAGTGTCCGCACACGCTTCGTGCGCAAGTGATGGGTCCGCGCGCCGGACCGGGGCCGCCCCGGAGCGAGCTGCCGCCGGTGTCGTGGACGGCGGTCGCCCTGCGATGAGCGACGACACGGGACCCGGCCGGGACCCGGCTCGCCCCCGGCACGGCGATCCGGCCCGTGGAGCGCCGGGCCCGGTGGCCGAGCGCCGCGGGGTGACCTGCGCGTTGCGCGACGGAACGCGGCTTCGGACCGTCCTGCTGCTTCCGCACGGGAGCGGTCCGTGGCCCGCCCTGCTGACCCGTCATCCCTACGACGCGACAGGTGACGAACACCAGGGGATGCTCGACGTCCGCCGTCTGGTCGCCGCCGGATACCTCGTCGCGCTCCAGGACGTACGGGGACGCTTCGGCTCCGAAGGGGTCTTCGATCCGTGCACGCAGGAGGCGGACGACGGCGCCGGCGCCGTGGCCTGGCTCGCGGTACTTCCCGAACGCACCGGCGCCGTCGGGATGTGGGGCGCGTCCTACGCCTCGGACACATAGTCCAGCGCTCTGCTGGGAGGCGCTCCGGTTCCGCGGGCGATCGCTCCCGCCATGACACCGGCGATGTCGGCGCTCGACGGTTTCCGGTTCCGCGGCGGTGTGCCGGAGATCGGAAGCACTCTCGGGTGGACGCACTACGCGATCGCCCCGGACCTGATCGCACGCATCGGCTCCGCCCGCGAACGGGAGGCCGAACGGAAGCGGTGGGAGGCGGGTCAGGCAGCCGGGCCGGGGGTGCCGCGATGGGAGGCGAGGGCCTTCCGGGGCGGCATACGGATGCGCGGTCCACCC
The DNA here is from genome assembly GCF_057196705.1 of Streptomyces sp. ATLC9. NCBI lineage: Bacteria > Bacillati > Actinomycetota > Actinomycetes > Kitasatosporales > Streptomycetaceae > Streptomyces > Streptomyces sp. ATLC9. The sequence goes on from NZ_JBXUOY010000080.1 coordinate 14,755, forward strand.
CGAACCCGGAAAGCCTTCACTCGTGCGGACACCCGATACGCGTGTCACCAGCGTCCCCGAGCAGTGCATCCGGGTGATGAAGGTGCGTATCAGTTGACGGGAGCGCGTCCGGCAGCCCGGCGCCCGGCGATCGTCCCCAGGACGACGTCCACCGCCAGGAACGCGAGGAGGCTGATACCCAGCAACGGCAGGAACCAGCCGGTGAACACCGTCACCGCCACGAGCGGGACGAGGACCTTGGCGGGCAGAGAGCGCAGTCCGCCCCTGGCCACGGGGTTGCCCACCCGTCGGCCGGCGGGACGCCGCTGCCACCACATGCGATAACCCCACAGGATGAGCAGGAGAAGCACGCCCGTCAGAGCGGCCAGGAGGAGCTGGTTCACGAGGCCGAACAGCAGGCCCATATGGGCGTCGATGCCGAACCGGGTGAGCTGGGCGAGCAGCGGGTGGTCGGCGAAGCGCAGCTCCGAGAGGATCTCTCCGTTCCGGGGATCGACGGCGACCGAGTCCAGATGCACGGGCACCTGCTTGTCCGACTCGGTGACGGTGTAGCCCTGTCCCTCACTGGGCAGCGTGATGACGACGGCGGAATCCACTCCTCGCGCCGCCGCCGCCCGGAGAGCCGCGTCGAGTCCGATGCCGGTTTCGGCTCTTTCCCCGCCCCCGCTCTCCCGACCGGTGTGGTTCTCGTGACCGGCGTGCCCCTCGTGAGCGCCCTCCGGTGCTTCCCCGCCCGGGGTGAGTCCGGCGCTGAGGGTGGGGGTGGCTCCGCCGAGACTGTCCTGCACCGCGCCGATCCGCACGCCGGCGTAGGCGGACCAGGTCAAGCCCGTGGCGGATATCAGGAGAAGTCCCACGGCGGCCCAGACGCCGGCGACCGCGTGCCGGTTCAGAGTGCGGGAACGGCCCTTGGCCACGCCGCGACGCGGCAGGAACAGTCCGCGGACGCCCGGCCGGCCGCGGCGTCGGCCCGCCCACAGCAGCACCCCGCCGAGGACGACGACCCAGAGCCAGCTCGCGGCGAGTTCGCTGTAGATCCGTCCGGGTTCGCCGAGATGGAGATGGCGGTGGAACTCAGATATCCAGGTGCGCAGAGGAAGCGCCCCCGAGCTGCCGTACTGCACGAGCTCGCCCCGTACCTCGGCGGTGTAGGGATCGACGAACACGGCCCGTGATTTGGAAGCGCCGAGGGAGGGGTCGGCGAAGAGCACCCGTGTGGTGTCGTCCGCGTCCGCGGGCACCCAGACCTTGGTGACGGTGAGGTCCGGGTGCTCGGCCCGGGCGGCGGCCGCCTGCCGCTCCAGAGGCAGCCGTGGGTCGCCGTCCGGTACCGGAACGGTCAGCTCGTGCCGGTAGACGATCTTCTCGGCCTGGACGGAGAGGGCGTAGAGCAGCCCGCTGGCGGCTGTGACCAGCAGCAGTGGGGCGACGAACAGTCCCGCGAAGAAGTGCAGACGCAGCACCAGGGGCCGCAGCGCGGACCAGGCCCCCGCTCGTCGGGTGCCGTCGGGCTCGGTCCGCGGAGAAGGTGCTGTCTGTGACGGTGTGGACCCGGAGTCCGGGGCACCGGTGGTGTCGGCCATGTCGTATCCCTGGGAGAAGGCGCTCTCGCGGCGCGCGGGCACGCCGGCGGTCCGCGCGGGGCGGGTGCCGGATGGTGCCGGGTTCGTCCGGCACCCGTTCAGGGGTGGACGGGGCCCGGCATGGACAGCGGAAGGCCGCTCCCCGGAGCGCCGTGCGACGCGCGCGTGCGGGGCGGCCGGACCCGCTGGGGAGGCCCCCGTCCGGTGACCGTGTGGCACAGGGTCCTGCTGTGTACCGCCCCCCGGCGTCGGCGTGTGCGAAGTGCGCGCGGGGGAGCGGCCGGCAGCGGGCGCGGCAGGAGTGTGCGCAAGAGCCGGAAGACGGCGGCTCGTGCCGCGTACGCGAGCCGGACGAGCGCCCTCTCACCACGGGCCAGCCACCACGCACAGCCGAGGGCCGCGAGCAGATGCGCCGCCCACATGGACAGATCGTCACTGCCCGGGCCGACCGGGGGAGAACCCGCGCTCCCGGCTCCCGTGCCGGGATGGGCCTCGGGCGCGGGCACGGTGTGTGCGAGGTGGAACAGGACGTGGAGCAGGAGCTGGGCGGTGAGCAGACCGGCGCCGATCGCGGTGGTTCCGCGACTGCGGCCTCCCGCGCCCCAGGCGGCGACGGCTACGGGTGGGGACGCCGCGAGCAGCACCCACGGGGATATGGAGTGTGGGGACGCCAGTGCGTGACCGCTCCCCGCGAGCGTGACGCACACCGCTGCGAAGAGAGCGGCCCGCACCGCGCACAGGACTCCAGGTGTGGCTCACGGTGGTCCATGATGACAGTGGGGTCCCGGATCCGCACCGGTACGAGCCCGGGCATGTGACGGCTCCTCACCCACACACTGTCTTTCCGCGGTTCCTCGGAAGGGCGGTTGCGTAGTCGCCGAGGGTGCGACCGGCCACCCACCCCTGGGACTCGGCCCTGGACACGTCCAGGACCACGGAGTGCGCCAGCTGGTCGACGGCGTAGCGGGTGAGCGTCGGCTCCGCGTGCGGGCGCAGCCGGGACAGCGCCTGGGCGGCGCCGGTCACGACCCGGGCCGCCGGCAGCGGGATGTGGCCGATGCGCGCCCGTACGCCGTGGGCGCGCAGGACCGTCCGTATCGCCTCGTCCCGTTCGTACGGGGCCGGGTCGGCGATGTTGTACGCGCCCGCCGGCCAGCCGGTGGCCGCGAGGCAGGCGTCGGCGAGGTTCTCGACGGCGGTCAGGCTGAGCCGCACGCTGGGGCCCGGCAGCATGAGCAGACCACGGCGGACGCGGGACAGCAGCCGGGGCACCAGATGCGGGTCCCCGGCGCCGTAGACCGCCCGCGGCCGCAGCACCACGGCGCCCGCGGCGAGCGCCAGCGCCTCGCCGGCGGCCTTGGTGCGGCCGTACGCGTTCAGGTGCCCGCGTACCGGATGGTCCTCGGCGACGCCTGCGCGACCGGCCCCGGGCGCGTAGACGCTGGCGCTGCTCACCCACACCACCGGCCGGCCGGTGGCCCCCTCCAGCAGCCGCGCCGTGCCGTCGACGTTGACGGCGCGCATGGCGGCCTCGGCCGGAGAACCGGGCACCGGGTCGCCGACGGCCGCCGCGCAGTGCACGACGAGGTCGGCGCCGGACAGATCGGGCACCTCGTGCGCGGCGTCCCAGGGGACGTGCCGGCCGACCGGGCCGGGGTGCCGCCCGACGCACAGCACGTCGGCGCCGCGGGCGGCGGCCGTGGCGGCGACGTGCGAGCCGCAGAAGCCGCTCGCGCCGGTGACGGCGATCGTGGTCATCGGTCCTCCGGGGATCGGCGGGGCTCGGCCGCCCGAACGGTGAGGGAACGCCAGCCGGGCAGGGCCGCGCCGCGGTCCACGCGGGCGCGCGAGACGGCGGGGTGGTGAGGCGCGAGCGAGGCGAGGGTGTCGTCGAGCTGGGCGAGGGCCAGGCGCGCGCCGGGGCAGGTGTGGGCGCCGGCACCGAAGACGAGCCGGGCCAGCGCGGGCGGGGCCGGGCGGTGGACGTCCGGCGGCCGGTCGTGGGACCCCGCGGCGTGCCGGGCCACCAGGATCAGACGGTCCCCGGCACGCACCGGGCAGCCGTCCAGCTCGGCGTCGGCGGCCGCCACGCGGGGCAGTAGCGGTGAGGGGGCGGTCACCCGCAGCAGTTCGCCCACCAGCACCGGGCGCAGCCGGTCGTCGGCCGCCTGCTCCCACAGCCCCGCGTCGGCGCACCAGGCCGCGGCGCGCGGGAGGGCCGCGACGGTCGTGTTGACGGCGGCGACCGCGAGCATGGCCCGCAGGGCCGGCTCCGTCGCTTCACCGAGGGCGGGGACGAGCAGATCCTCCAGC
>NZ_JBXUOY010000081.1:0-18528 GCF_057196705.1 Streptomyces sp. ATLC9
GCCCCGGCGCGCGGCGCGCCACACCGCCGCCGCCTCGTCGCCGTACTCCCGCGGCGGCTCCTCGCTCAGCAGCGCCACCACCTCGGCGGCCCGCCGCTTTCCCACCAGGGGGGCGGCGTCCAGGAGGGCGCGCGCCAGCCGGGGGTGCAGGCCCAGCGCGGCCATGGCCTTCCCGCGTTCCGTGGCCCGCCCCCGCGCGTCCACGGCGCCGATGGCACGCAGCACCTCGCGGGCCGCCGCCATCGCGCCCTGCGGAGGCGCGTCGGGCAGTGCCAGCCCGCGCGCGTCCGGATCACCCCAGCATGCCGCCCGCAGCGCGAAGGCGGTGAGGTCGGCGACGGCGATCTCGGGGGAGGGGAAGCGCGGCAGCCGCTCGTGCTCGGCCTGAGGCCAGCAGCGGTAGACCACTCCCGGCGCCTCGCGACCGGCCCGTCCGGCGCGCTGCCGGGCCGAAGCCCGCGAGACCCGCACCGTCGCCAGCGCGCTCAGCCCCCGGGCGTGGTCGGTGCGCGGCTCGCGGGACAGCCCCGCGTCCACCACCATCCGCACCCCCGGCACCGTCAGGCTGGACTCGGCCACCGCCGTGGCCAGCACCACCCGCCGCCCGGCCGGACCCGCCAGCACCGCGTCCTGGACGGCGGCCGGAGCCCGACCGTGCACCTGGAGCACCTCGGCGCCGGTCCCGCCGCCCAGCAGGGCGGCCACCCGGGCGATCTCCCCGGTCCCCGGCAGGAAGCACAGCACGTCGCCCTTCTCCTCCCGCAGTGCCCGGCGCACCGTGTCCGCGACGTGCTCCAGCAGGGCCGGGTCCACCCGTGTGCCGTGCGCGGGCCGCACCGGGCGGGCCGGGGGCGCCCACACCACCCGCACCGGATGGGAGGCGCCGGGCGCCTCCACCACGGGCGCGTCCAGCAGCCGGGCCCAGGCCCCGGTGTCGGTGGTGGCCGAGGCCGCGACCAGACGCAGCCGTGGCCGCAGCGCGGCGCGTACGTCCAGCAGGAAGGCCGCGGCGGTGTCCGCGTCCAGGTGCCGCTCGTGGCACTCGTCCAGCACCACCGTGTCCACCCCGGGCAGCTCCGGGTCCCGCTGGAGCCGCTGGAGCAGCACACCGGTGGTCACCACCTCCACCAGGCACCCGGAGCCGACCGCCCGCTCCCCGCGCACGGTGAACCCGACCCGCTCACCGACGGCCTCACCCAGCAGCCAGGCCATCCGCCGCGCCGCGGCCCGCACCGCGATCCGGCGCGGTTCGGCGACGAGTACGCGCCGTGCCGGAGCCCCTTCCCCCGGACCGGCGAGCCCGGCCAGGGCGAGCGGCACCAAGGTGGTCTTGCCCGTGCCCGGAGGGGCGCACAGCACGGCCGCCCCGCGCGTGTCGAGGGCCGCCTCCAGCGCGGGCAGGGCGGCGCGTACGGGCAGCTGGCGCAGGGCATCGGTCCGCGGGGGCATGCCCCCATCCTCGCAGTGCCCGGAAGACGCCCGGGGAACCCCGGTGGATCACCGGTCCCGTTCGCAGACGAAGATCGCGGTGCCCGGGATCAGCCGGCCGCGCAGCGGCGACCAGCCTCCCCACTCCTGGCGGTTCCACCCGGGCCACTCCGGCTCCACCAGGTCCACCAGGCGGAAGCCGGCGGCGGCGAGATCGCGCACGCGGTCGCCGAGGGTGCGGTGGTGCTCGACGTAGACGGCGCGCCCCCGCTCGTCCTGCTCCACGTAGGGGGTGCGGTCGAAGTAGGAGGCGGCGGCCGTCAGCCCCTCCGCCCCCGGTTCGTCGGGGAACGCCCAGCGGATCGGGTGCGTCACGGAGAACACCCACCGGCCGCCCGGCCGCAGGACACGGCGCACCTCGCGCAGCACCCGCACCGGATCGGCGACGAAGGGCAGCGCACCGTAGGCGGAGCAGGCCAGGTCGAAGGAGCCGTCGATGAAGGGCAGCGCACCGGCGTCGGCCTGCACCAGGGGGAACGCCGGGGCGGCGCCGTCGATGCGCAGCGCGTGCCGCAACTGCCGGTACGAGATGTCCAGTGCCACCGGGCGTGCTCCGCGCGCCGCCAGCCAGCGCGAGCACTGCGCCGCCCCCGCGCCGACCTCCAGCACCGTGCGGCCGGCCAGCCGCTCGGCCGGGCCCAGCAGACCGGCCTCCTCCTCGTCCAGGCCCTCCGGGCCCCACACGAAGCGGTCGTCGCCGAGGAAGCCGCCGTGCTCGCGCTGGTACTCGTCGGCGTTCCGGTCCCACCAGCCGCGGCTGGCCCGGCTGCTCTCGGCGGCGTCCGCGTCGCGGCGGGCCGCCTCCGGCTCCGGTTCGCTGTCTTGGTTCATCTCGCCCGTCGTCGTAGCCTTCGGTTCCGGCGCGCGGCAGGAGCGGACCGGAGTGGAGGAGCCGGAGAGCGCCGGCGGGCCTCCGGGGGAGGCGGGAACCGGACGCGGAACCGGCGACTTGTGCCGGATATGGGATCAATGCCCCGTGTGTCCTCGTTCGCGCATTGACCCCGCCCGGCCGCCCCCGTATGCTACAAGTTGCGCTGCGGGCCTGCGCGCCTCAGACGGAGCAGGTCGCGCTCGCATCTGTTGTATGTCCCCTCGGTTGTCGAGGTGCTCATGGTTTCCTCGGAGATCTTCGGTGGAGCACCTCTCAGGCTGTCCGGCTTCGGCAGTGCGATACGGGCTCTCGGCGTAGCAGTACCTACGACTTCAATGTCCGTACCGGAGCCCTTTTCCACATGACGAGCAGCACCGAGACCACCGTGACCACCCCGCAGGTTGCGGTTAACGACATCGGTTCCGAGGAAGCCTTCCTCGCCGCGATCGACGAGACGATCAAGTACTTCAACGACGGCGACATCGTCGACGGCGTCATCGTGAAGGTCGACCGGGACGAGGTCCTGCTCGACATCGGCTACAAGACCGAAGGTGTCATCCCTTCCCGAGAGCTGTCGATCAAACACGATGTCGACCCGAACGAGGTCGTCGCCGTCGGTGACGAGATCGAGGCCCTTGTCCTCCAGAAGGAGGACAAGGAGGGCCGCCTGATCCTCTCGAAGAAGCGTGCCCAGTACGAGCGGGCCTGGGGCACCATCGAGAAGATCAAGGAAGAGGACGGCATCGTCACCGGTACCGTCATCGAGGTCGTCAAGGGTGGTCTCATCCTCGACATCGGCCTCCGCGGCTTCCTGCCGGCCTCCCTGGTCGAGATGCGCCGTGTCCGCGACCTCCAGCCGTACGTCGGCAAGGAGCTCGAGGCCAAGATCATCGAGCTGGACAAGAACCGCAACAACGTGGTCCTCTCCCGCCGTGCCTGGCTGGAGCAGACCCAGTCCGAGGTCCGCCAGACCTTCCTCACCACCCTCCAGAAGGGCCAGGTGCGGTCCGGCGTCGTCTCCTCGATCGTCAACTTCGGCGCCTTCGTGGACCTGGGCGGCGTGGACGGTCTGGTCCACGTCTCCGAGCTGTCCTGGAAGCACATCGACCACCCGTCCGAGGTCGTCGAGGTCGGCCAGGAGGTCACGGTCGAGGTCCTGGACGTCGACATGGACCGCGAGCGCGTCTCCCTGTCGCTCAAGGCGACCCAGGAAGACCCGTGGCAGCAGTTCGCCCGGACCCACCAGATCGGCCAGGTCGTGCCCGGCAAGGTCACCAAGCTGGTGCCGTTCGGTGCGTTCGTCCGCGTCGACGAGGGCATCGAGGGCCTGGTCCACATCTCCGAGCTGGCCGAGCGCCACGTGGAGATCCCGGAGCAGGTCGTCCAGGTCAACGACGAGATCTTCGTCAAGGTCATCGACATCGACCTGGAGCGCCGCCGGATCAGCCTCTCGCTGAAGCAGGCCAACGAGTCCTTCGGCGCCGACCCGATGGCGGTCGAGTTCGACCCGACCCTGTACGGCATGGCCGCGTCCTACGACGACCAGGGCAACTACATCTACCCCGAGGGCTTCGACCCGGAGGCCAACGACTGGCTGCCGGGTTACGAGAAGCAGCGCGAGGAGTGGGAGCGCCAGTACGCCGAGGCGCAGCAGCGCTTCGAGCAGCACCAGGCGCAGGTCCTCAAGTCCCGCGAGGCCGACGCCCAGGCCGAGGCCGAGGGCGCCGGCGGCGGCGGTGCCCCGCAGGGTGGCGGCGGCACCGGTGGCGGCGGCGGCTCGTACTCCTCGGAGTCGGGCGACAACTCCGGCGCCCTGGCGTCGGACGAGGCCCTGGCGGCCCTCCGCGAGAAGCTCGCGGGCGGCCAGAGCTGACCCGCAGGCCCACGGCGGCCGGCAGGCCGGCGCGTGGAAACCCGCGGTAGCGCGTGAAGCAGGGCCCCCTCCCCGGGCGGGGAGGGGGCCCTGCGGCGTCCCCGGGCGGGGAGGGGCAGGGCCCCGGCGCCGGGAAGCCGGGCGAGGACGGCACGATGCGTTGCCGAAGAGGTCTGCCGGCCGCCCGGTCGGGGGAATGCGCATGAGGCTGTGGATGTTGCCGACAGACGGAAGCGACACGGAGGAGCGACGAAAGTGCTGGACCCGCAGGGTTTGTACGCATGGGATCCGACCGGCCTGGCGGAGGCCCAGGAGGTCGTCGGCGAGCCGGGCGGCGCCGGGCCCGTCATGCTCTACCACTTCGAGGGCTTCATAGACGCCGGCGAGACCGGCGGGCAGATCGTCGAGGCACTGCTGGACCACGGCCCGCGCACGACCGTCGCCCGCTTCGACGCGGACCGCCTCATCGACTACCGCGCCCGCCGCCCGGTGATGACCTTCCGGCGCGACCACTGGGCCTCCTACGACACCCCCCGGCTGGAGCTGCGGCTCCTGCGGGACGGCACCGGTACCCCCTTTCTGCTGCTGGCCGGCCCCGAGCCGGACGTCGAGTGGGAGCGGTTCGCGGCCGCCGTACTCGAGATCGTCGAGCGGCTCGGTGTGCGGCTGTCCGTCGGCTTCCACGGCATCCCCATGGGGGTGCCCCACACCCGTCCCGTCGGCCTCACCCCGCACGGCAACCGCCTCGACCTCACCCCCGTACGGGACACCCCCTTCGACGAGGCGCAGGTCCCCGGCAGCGCCGCCTCGCTGCTGGAGCTGCGGCTGGCCGAGTCCGGCCACGACGTACTGGGCTTCGCCGCGCACGTCCCGCACTACGTGGCCCGCTCCACCTACCCCGACGCAGCCCTGACCGTGATCGAGTCGATCACCGCGGCCACCGGGCTGGTGCTGCCGGAGACCACCCGGACGCTGCGCAAGGACGCGCACCGCGTACAGGAGGAGATCGAGCGGCAGCTCGCGGAGGGGGACGGTGAGCTGATCGCGGTCGTCCGCGGGCTGGAACAGCAGTACGACGCCGTGGCCGGGGCCGAGACCCGTGGCAGCCTGGTCGCCGAGCCCGCCGAACTGCCTTCGGCGGAGGAGCTGGGAGAGGTCTTCGAACGTTTCCTGGCCGAGCGCGAGAGCGGGGACGGAGGCGCCGACGACGCGGGAGGCTCCCGGCCCTGACCCGGCCCCGCCCGCGCTCGGATAGGGTGACGGCAGCCGCCGCGGACGACGCCGCGCGCGGCACACGGCCCCGCCGTCCGGCGCGGGGCGTGGCGCGGGCACGGGCACATGTGGAGGCGCGGCCATGTTCTCCGTGGGGCTGACGGGCGGGATCGGCGCGGGCAAGAGCGAGGTCTCGCGGCTACTCGGCGCGTGTGGCGCCGTGATCGTCGACGCCGACCGGATCGCCCGTGAGGTCGTCGAGCCGGGCACCGAGGGGCTGGCCGCGGTGGTCGCCGAGTTCGGCGAGGAGGTCCTCGCCCCGGACGGCGCCCTGGACCGGCCCCGGCTCGGCTCGATCGTCTTCAACGACCCGGAGAGGCTGAAGGCGCTCAACGCGATCGTCCATCCTCTGGTCGGGGCGCGCTCGGCCGAGCTCCAGCGCGCTGCCGGTGAGGACGCGGTGGTCGTCCACGACGTACCGCTGCTGACGGAGAACGGTCTCGCGCCCCTGTACGACCTGGTGGTCGTCGTCGACGCCTCCCCGGCCACCCAGCTCGACCGGCTGGTGCGGCTGCGCGGCATGGAGGAGGCCGACGCCCGCGGCCGGATGGCCGCCCAGGCGACGCGCGAGGAGCGGCTGGCGGTCGCGGACATCGTCATCGACAACGACGGCCCCCTGGAGAAGCTGGAGCCCCAGGTCGCCGGGGTCTGGCGGCGGCTGAGGGAACGCGCCGGCGGGCGCGCCTGAGAGAGGCGGGCGTCCCGCGGTCGCGGCGCCGTGCTTGGCCGCCTCCCGCTCCGGGAAGAATCCCCGCACCAGGGCGGCAGGGAATACGCCCGTGCGGCGGCGCGTTGCCGTGGCGGTACACCAAGACGTCCCAGGGCGTCCTCGGACGTCCCGTAACGCCCCGGAACAACCCCCGTACCCCGAAGAACCCGTGATCCCGCGGTCGGTGCGACGCGGCCGATCCCGGTCGAGGAGGCGTCGACGTGCCCGAGACCACGCCCGAGACCCATGTCATCCAGTACCGCGCCGCGGAGCAGCTGCTGGCCGCCCGCGATCCCAGGGGCGCGCTGAAGCTCCTGGAGTCCGTCGTCACGGCCTTCCCGGAGAAGACGTCCGTCCGCCTGCTGCGCGCCCGTGCTTTCTTCCTCAGCGCCCAGCTGCGCGCCGCCGAGGAGGAGTTCCAGGTCGTCCTGGAGCGCGAGCCGGACAACTCCTTCGCGCACTTCGCCCTCGGCCGCACCCTGGAGCGCGCGGGCCGCGATGAGGAGGCGCTGCGCCACTTCCGCCTGGCGGCGGCGCTGGACCCCCGGCCGGACTTCTGGGAGGCGGCCCGCTTCGGCGACCGCGCCGCCTGACCGCCGTCCGGCGCGCCCGCGCGGGGGAGCCCCTCCCGTGCGGGCGCGCGGGCCGCTCGTGAAGAAGACCCTCCTCCATCCACCGGCCCGCCCAGCCTTCCGGTGCCGGGGTGCGGGAGGTGGGCACCGGCGGCGTCCACCTCGGGACCGACGGGTCCGAAACGGCCGGTCGTGAGACGCCCGGCGGGATCGGCAGGCTTCGACAGCCGCCCACTGTCCTCCGCCCGCCGGGGGGCGGTCGGATTTCGCCCCGGGCGCCGGGGAAGAATGGGCGGTGGCCCGGCTCCGTCCACAGCGCCGGGCCCGCCGTCCGCACCCGCCCCGACCCTGGACAGCCCGTGCCGATATCAGCCCTCCGCCCGGTCTCCGCCTCCGCTCTCGCACTGGGCGCCGCCCTGTTCCTGACGGGCTGCGAGTCGGTCGACCTCGAAGTCCCGTCCCCGGGGCCGGAGTCCGGACCGTCCGCCGGACATGCCGTCAGCCCGCTGGAGAACGAGGAGGGCACCGGTCCGGGACTGGCGCCGGTCTCCTCCGCACAGGGCCGTGAGAGGGCCCGCGAGATCGTGTCGGAGCTGGCGACCAAGGGGCGCGGGCCCAGGACGGGCTACGACCGCGACGAGTTCGGCTACGCCTGGATGGACACCGCCGACGGAGTGCCGCTCGCGCGCAACGGCTGCGACACCCGCAACGACCTCCTCGCCCGCGACGGCGAAGGGCTGCGGTTCCGCTCCGGCTCCGACTGCGTGGTCGTCGCCATGACGCTGGCCGACCCGTACACGGGCAAGGAGATCGCCTGGAAGAAGCAGGACGCCGCCGAGGTGCAGATCGACCACGTGGTGCCGCTGTCGTACGCCTGGCAGATGGGTGCCGCGCGCTGGCCGGAGGACAAGCGCGAGCGGCTCGCCAACGACCCGCTGAACCTGCTGCCGGTCGAGGGCCGCGCCAACTCGGTCAAGGGCGACTCCGGTCCGGCCTCCTGGCTGCCGCCGAACAAGCCGGTCCGCTGCGCCTACGCGGTGCGCTTCGCGCAGGTGGCCCTGGAGTACGGGATGCCGGTGACGGCCGCGGACAAGGAGACGATGCTGCGGCAGTGCGGGGGCTGAGCCCCGCGGCGCGGGAAGGGTGGCCGGGGCGGGCGGTCTGGTGGAGAGGGACGGTTTTCCCCAGCATTGGGGTACCGACAGCACCCACCGGCACCGTCCCCACCGGGAGGAACCATGAGACGCCCGCCCGTCCCCACGACCGTCCTGGCGTTACTGGCGGCCTTGGCCACCGTGCTCCTCGGCGCCCCCACCGCTTCGGCGGCGCCGACCGCCGTGCGCGGCGGCGACGTACTGTACGACGACCGGGGCCGTTACTGCGTGGTGGCCTTCAACGCCCGCCGCGGCAGTGAGTACCACGGCATCCTCGCAGGCCACTGCCTGGGGGCGACGGCCTCCACCTGGTACGCCGACGCGGCGCGGACCGTGCCGGTCGGCACCACCGGGGCCGGAAGCTTCCCCGGTGACACCTACGGGGTCATCCGCTACACCAACACTTTGCTGGCCTACCCCGGAGAGGTGAGCCTGGGCGGCGGGGCCGTCCGGGACATCACCGGGGCCGCCTCTCCCCGCGTGGGCCAGTCCGTCTGCCACATGGGCCGGACCAGTGGGCTGCGCTGCGGCACGGTCACCGCGGTCAACGTCACGGTCAACTACCCCGGCGGCACTCTCCACGGGCTGTTCAGATCCAACGCCTGCTCGGAGGTGGGCGACGAAGGAGGCCCCGCCTTCTCCGGCACCACGGCCCTCGGCATCATCGTGGGTGGCAGCGGCAACTGCGCCTTCGGCGGCGTCACGTACTACCAGCCCGTCACCCAGATCCTGGCCGCGCACGGGCTGAATCTGTACTGAAGCCCTCGGACGCGGCCGTGACCGTGGTACACCGGCAGGCACTCGGACGGGGGCGAACCGGCCGGCCTTCCCGAAGGAGACCGTCGTCCGCGCGGAAGACGCCGCGGGCGGGCGGTGTACGCGGACGGGTCAGCGGGTCGCGGGCGGCGGCAGGTGACCGCACAGCCGCGGGCAGACGACCATCCGCCCGGCCGCGGTCCCGGACGGCGGGCGTCCGGCGTGTTCCCTCCCGGCAGCCGGACGGCACCGCGTCCGGAGGGGGCGCCGGTGGAGGAGTCCGTTGAGACGGCAGAGCCGGTGCGGGGCTCGGGACGGGGAACGGAGGGAAGGCGACACCCTCACACCGTATCGGCCCCGGCCCGCCTCCGGGCGCGCCGGGTGGGGACCCGCGCACCGGCCGAGCGGCGTGCGGGACTTCCGCCGTGCCGGCGGACCGCGTAGGCCGGCACGTGGCCACCCGGACGAGCTCGCCGGGACGCGTGATCACGAAACCCTCGCCGTCCACCACACACCGGGTCGACTGCCCGGGCCGCAGGGACATCTCGGGGGAGGTGGCCTGCCGGACAGTGTTCCCGGAGACGAAGGGGGCGCTGCGCACGGGCGTGTGCTCCCCGGAATCCGCCGGCCGTGCCGAGGCGCCGTGTTCGGCCCGGCCGACCGGACGGTCTGGTGCGAAGGGTCGGTTCCCCCCAGAATCGGGGCACCGGCAGTACCTGCCGGTGCCGTCCCCATCGGGAGGAATCATGAGACGTCCATCCGTACCCCCGACCGTTCCGGCGTTACTGGCGCTCCTCGCCGCCGTGCTCCTCGGCGCTCCCGCGGCCTCCGCCGCACCCGCGCAGGCTTCGACCACCGTGGGCAGCGGCAGCCTGCTGTACAGCAGCGACGGCCACCGCTGCAAGGTGTCCCTCAACGCACGCGGGGGCAGCGAGTACTACGGGCTCGTCCTGGGGCACTGCATGGGGGCGACGACCTCCACCTGGTACGCCGACGCGGCGTGGACCGTGCCGGTCGGCACCACCGAGGCCAGGAGCTTCCCCGGTGACGACTACGGGATCATCCGTTACACCAACCCCTCGCTGTCCTACCCCGGCGTGCTGTCCACCCACCCGGGCGGGACGGGGTTCACGGGAGTCTCCAGCCCCTCGGTCGGCCAGAACATCTGCCACCAGGGCTCGGCCACTGGGTCCCGGTGCGGCCGGGTCACCGCGGTCGGCGTCACGCTCGACTACGGAGGCGGCCCCGTTGACGGGCTGTTCAGCTCGAGTGTCTGCCCGGATTCGTTCGACAAGGGCACCCTGGGGTTCTCGGGCACCAGGATCCTCGGCATCATCCTGGGTGGCAGTGGCAGCGGCAACTGCGCCTTCGGCGGCGTCACGTACTACCAGCCCGTCCTCCCGGTCCTGACCGCGCACGGGCTGAATCTGTACTGAGGCCGGTGGTCCACCGGGAGAAGCGGCTCGGGGTATCCCGTCCGGGCGGGAGCCCCGGGCCCCCGGGGCCCGTCCGGCCGCACGACCGGGGGCGGAGGGCCAACCCGACGCTGGTACGGGGGACGGGGGCGACGCACTCGCGCCGTATCGGTCCGACGCGTCCGCGGTCCCGGCCCACGGGACTTACGCCGCGTCAGCAGGGCTCCCCGGCAGACGGCCGGACCGGTGCCGGCGGCGGGCGACGGTGGCGGTAGCCTGCGCCCGTGACCACGGAAGAGGCGAGGGCGGCCGGCGGGCCCGGGGACGCCCCGGGGAGCGGGGGGCCGGCCGCGACGACACAGGCGCGGGCGGACGAGGTGGGCGCCGTGCGGACGGCTTACGAGCCCGACCCGGACGGCGACCCCGACCCCGGAGAGATCGTCTGGACCTGGGTGCCGTACGAGGAGATGGACGGACGGGGCAAGGACCGGCCCGTTCTGGTGGTGGCGCGCGAAGCGGCCGGCACCCTGCTCGCCGTCCAGCTCTCCAGCAGACGGCGGGACGGCGAGCACGACTGGGTACCGCTGGGCTCCGGCCCCTGGGACCGCTCCGGGCGGGACTCGTGGGTGGACCTGGACCGGGTGCTGCGCGTCCACCCGCAGGGCATGCGGCGCGAGGCGTGCGCACTGGACAGGGCGAGGTTCAACCGGGTCGTGCACAGCCTCCAGCGGCGGTACGGCTGGCGCTGACCCGGGCGCATACCGGCCCGGTACGGCACAACCGACCCACAGCGCTGCCGAGGAGGAGGCCACCGTGGACGCCGCCGTGGACGACCGGCTCAGCCCCATGCCCGGGGACTGGAACCGCGCGCTCGCGATCGTCGCGCACCCCGACGACCTGGAGTACGGCGCCGCCGCCGCGATCGCGCGGTGGACCTCCGCCGGGCGGGAGGTCGCCTACCTGCTGGTGACCCGGGGCGAGGCGGGGATCGACACCATGGAACCCGGGCGGGCGGCACGGGTGCGGGAGGCGGAGCAGCGGGCGAGCGCGGCCGTGGTCGGGGTGGAGAGGGTGGAGTTCCTGGACCACCGGGACGGGGTCGTCGAGGAGGGCGTCGCCCTGCGCCGCGACCTGACCGCCGCGATCCGCCGTCACCGGCCCGACCTGCTCGTCACCCTCAACCACCACGAGACCTGGGGCGGCGTCAACTGGAACACCCCCGACCACCGGGCCGTCGGGCGCGCGGTGCTGGACGCGGCCGGGGACGCGGGCAACCGCTGGATCTTCACCGATCTGGCCCGGCAGGGGCTGGAGCCGTGGGACGGCGTGCGCTGGGTGGCGGTCGCCGGGTCGCCGCGCCCGACGCACGCCGTGGAGGTGACGGAGGAGGACGTGGACCGCGCGGTCGCCTCGCTCGCCGAGCACCGCGCGTACATCGAGGCGCTCGGCGGGAGGGAACCGGCCGAGTACGCCCGCGAGTTCGTCAGCGGTGTGATGGACATGGCCGCCGAGCGCACCGGCGGGCGGCGGGCCGTGGCCTTCCAGGTGTATCCGAGGGGATGACCGGGGTGTCCGGCCCGCGGGCCCGTACGCCGCCGCGGTGCGCCGGGACGCCGTGTCGCGCCGCGGCGTGCGGTGTCGCGCCGTGCCATGGTGCCGGGACGGGGCGTGTCACCGGCCGTCCGCGGCCGGGGCGCGGAGCCGCAGGCGCAGGGCGAGCGCGGCGACCGGCAGGAGCAGGGCCGCGCCCATCGCGTTGAGCCAGCCGTAGCCCGCCTGGGCGACGACCAGGCCGGCGAGCGCGCCGCCCGCGCCGGCCGCGGCGTTCATGGACAGGTCGGACAGTCCCTGGACGGCCGCGCGGGCGCTCTGCGGCACCGAGTCGGTGAGCAGCGTGGAACCGCCCACCAGCCCGGCCGACCAGCCCAGCCCGAGGAGGAACAGTCCCGCGGCACTCCGGACGTGGTCGCCGCCCGCCGTACCGGCGGCCAGCGCCGCGCACGCCAGCAGCGCGACACCGACCAGGACGACGGAGATCCGGCCGATGCGGTCGCACAGCCAGCCCATCAGCGGGGAAAAGGCGTACATGCCCGCGATGTGGATGCTGATCACCAGGCCGATCAGTTCGATGCCCGCGCCGTGGTGACCGAGGTCGACCGGGGTCATCACCATGATCGAGACCATGGTGGCGTGGGACCCCGCGACGGCCACCAGGGCCAGCCGGGCCCGCGGTGACGCGGCCACGGCGAGGAGGCCGGCGCGCAGCGAGCGGCTCTCGGCGGTCTCCGGGGCCTGCCCGTCGGCGGCGGCCAGGGCCCGGGCGGTGAGCAGGGGATCCGGCCGCAGCAGGACGAACACCAGCGCCGCGGCCAGCAGGAAGACGCCCGCGCCCCACAGGAACGGGCCCGCCGCCTCGGGCACGCCGAGGCCCTTGACGCTCCGCCCGGCCGGGGCGGCGATGTTCGGACCGAGGACCGCGCCGATGGTCGTGGCCCACACCACCGTGGAGATGGCCCGCCCGCGGCGGGCGGGCTCGGCGAGGTCGGCGGCCGCGAAACGGGCCTGGAGGTTGGCGGCGGATCCCGCGCCGAAGGCCGCCGTGCCCAGCAGCAGAAGGGGGAAGCTGCCCAGGACGGCGGCGAGCACCACCACACCCCCGCCCACCGCGCCGGCCAGATAGCCCACGGTCAGGCCCGCGCGGCGTCCGCGCGCGGCCGTCAGGGCGGCGAACGGCAGGGACAGCACGGCCGTGCCCAGGACCGACGATGTCATCGCCAGACCGGACAGCCCCTCGGAACCGCTGACGTCCTCGGCCAGTACGGCGGCCAGCGCGATGCCCGTGGCCACGCCCAGCCCGCCCAGGATCTGGCCGGCCACGAGCACGGCGGTGGTGCGGCGGCGCAGCGCGGTCAGACCGTCCCCGCGGGGGGCCCTGCCGGGAGCGGTGCGGGGGCCGGGTATGCCCGGGAGACTGTCAGCGGCGTCGGAGGTCCGGGGGGTGTCCTTCACGGGAGGAAGTCTGCCAGCCGAGGGCGGCCGGGGGACGGGTGCGGGACACCCGGGGGCGGGGGCGCCGCGGGGGAGGAGCTCTCCGCCCCGGACCCTGACGGCGGTACGGGGCCGGGCGGGCTCAGAACAGCGGCGCCGGCAGGACCCCCTCCAGGGCGAGCAGCGTCCGCTTGGTCTCCAGCCCGCCGCCGAATCCGCCGAGCCCGCCGCCGCTCTCCACCACCCGGTGGCACGGAACCACGATCGGCAGCGGGTTGGACCCCATCGCGACACCCACCGCGCGGGCCGCGCCCGGCTCGCCGACGCGGTCGGCCAGGGTCTGGTACCCGACGGTGCTGCCGTACGGCACGGAGGCGGCCAGGGTCCGCAGCACCCGTCCGTTGAATCCGGAGGTCAGGGACCAGTCCAGGGGCAGGGAGAACTCCCGCAGCTCACCGCGGAAGTACGCGTCCAGCTCCCGGACCGCCCCGGTCAGGACCGGAGCGTCCCCGCCGGGAGCCGGTTCGGCGTCCAGCCGTGCGGCGAGCCGGGCCAGGGACCGGCGCACCGTCCGCTCCCCGGCGTGGAAGACGACGGTGACCAGCCCACGCCCGGTCGCCGCGAGCAGCAGCGGGCCGACCGGGGTGTTCCGTACGGTCCAGGCCGGCGCCGCGTCGGCGCCCTCGGCCGGTGTCTCGGTCATGGGGCGAGTCTATGGGGGACCGACCGCCGCCGCGGACCGGGGCGCGGACGCGGTCCGGTCCGCGGCGGGGCGGGCTGCCGGGCGGTCAGGAGGCGGAGGAGGAGAGCCCCGTCTCCCGGGCCGTCTCCCGCGCCTCTTCCGGCGCCGTCTCCTCCACGCCGTCCCGGACGACGTCCGGGTAGTTGGAGATGATCCCGTCCACGCCCATGGCGGCGACCCGGCGGGCCGCCTCCGCGCTGTTCACCGTCCAGGTGAAGACCTCCAGCGGCTTGCCGTGGGGGCCCTTGAGCGCGTGGACCTGCCGTACGTACTCCTCGGTGAGGGTGGTGTGGGGCGGGTTGATCTGGTCGCTGAACAGCGCGTACCGCGGCAGTTCGCCGACGGCGGGGGTGCCCAGGAAGCCGGTTCTGACGGCCGGCGCCTGATCGTGCACGGCCCGCACCGAGTCGGCCCCGAAGCTCTGGATGACCAGCTTGCTCCGTACGTGCCACTGGTCCAGCCAGCCCTCGCCGCGCAGCTCGCCCAGAATGTCGGCCTCGATGCCCGGGTAGAGCTCGGGCCGCTTGATCTCCAGCAGCAGGTTCTGGCCGGTGCGGTCCAGATGCCGCAGGTACTGCTCCAGGGTGGGCACCCGCTCGCCGGCGTACAGCGGGTCGAACCAGCTTCCCGCGTCCAGCCGGGCGATCTCGGCGGCGGTGAAGTCCGCGACCCTCCAGGGCGCGCGGCCGGGGAAGACCTCCTCGACGTCGGTGGTGCGGCTCAGGGTGGCGTCGTGCATCACGACGAGTTCGCCGTCCCTGGTGCGCTGCACGTCGTTCTCCACCCACTTGACGCCCAGGGCGCGGGCGGCGTCGACGGCGGCCAGGGTGTTCTCGGGCGCGTAGCCGGAGGCCCCGCGGTGCGCGACCGGGACGGGGGCCTCCGCCGCCGGCGCGGCGGTCCGCGGGGCGTCCTCCGGTTCGGCCCGGGGAGCGGACTGGGCGGAGGCGGCGGACAGGACGAGCGCGCAGAGGCCGGCGAGTGAACCGGTGACGATGGCAGCGGGGCGCAGGGACACGGGGGACTCCTCACGTCTTCGGTGCGCTGACCCCAGAAGCATTCCGGCATCGGCGGCCGGTTACATGGGCGGGGAGTGGACAGAACCTGAACGCTTCACGGAAAGCCCCCTCGCCGTCGGCCGTACGGCCGGGAACCGCGTACCCCCACCGATGTCGGTGGGGGGACGTAACGTGGGGGGCATGCGGCCCCAGACCCAGATCGAACGCAGGACGGCGCCCTTCGAGGTCGTCAGCCCCTACCAGCCCAGCGGCGACCAGCCGGCGGCCATCGACGAGCTGGCCGGGCGCGTCACGGCCGGCGAGAAGGACATCGTCCTGCTGGGCGCGACCGGCACCGGCAAGTCGGCGACCACCGCGTGGATGATCGAGAGGCTCCAGCGGCCGACTCTGGTGATGGCGCCGAACAAGACGCTCGCGGCCCAGCTCGCCAACGAGTTCCGCGAGCTCCTGCCCAACAACGCCGTCGAGTACTTCGTGTCGTACTACGACTACTACCAGCCCGAGGCGTACGTCCCGCAGACGGACACTTACATCGAGAAGGACTCCTCCATCAACGAGGAGGTCGAGCGGCTGCGCCACAGCGCGACGAACTCGCTGCTCACCCGGCGCGACGTCGTCGTGGTCGCCTCCGTCTCGTGCATCTACGGCCTGGGCACGCCGCAGGAGTACGTCGACCGGATGGTGCCGCTGAAGGTCGGGGATGAGATCGACCGGGACACGCTGCTGCGCCGCTTCGTCGACATCCAGTACACCCGCAACGACATGGCGTTCACCCGGGGCACCTTCCGGGTGCGCGGCGACACGGTCGAGATCTTCCCGGTGTACGAGGAGCTGGCCGTCCGCATCGAGATGTTCGGTGACGAGATCGAGGCCCTCTCCACGCTCCATCCGCTCACCGGCGAGGTCGTCTCCGAGGACCGGGAGCTGTTCGTCTTCCCCGCCTCCCACTACGTCGCGGGCCCCGAGCGCATGGAGCGGGCCGTCGCGGGGATCGAGGCGGAACTGGAGGAGACCCTCGCCCGCATGGAGAAGCAGGGCAAGCTGCTGGAGGCGCAGCGGCTGCGGATGCGGACGACCTACGACATCGAGATGATGCGGCAGATCGGCACCTGCTCCGGCATCGAGAACTACTCGCTGCACATCGACGGCCGTGAGAAGGGCTCGGCGCCGCACACCCTGCTCGACTACTTCCCCGACGACTTCCTGCTGGTCATCGACGAGTCCCATGTCACCGTCCCGCAGATCGGCGCCATGTACGAGGGCGACGCCTCGCGGAAGCGGACCCTGGTCGACCACGGCTTCCGGCTGCCGTCCGCGATGGACAACCGGCCACTGAAGTGGGAGGAGTTCCAGGAGCGCGTCGGGCAGACGGTCTATCTCTCGGCGACCCCGGGGCAGTACGAGCTGTCGCGCTCCGACAAAGTGGTGGAGCAGATCATCCGCCCCACCGGTCTGGTCGATCCGGAGGTCGTGGTCAAGCCCACCGAGGGCCAGATCGACGACCTGGTGCACGAGATCCGCACCCGCACCGAGAAGGACGAGCGCGTCCTGGTCACCACGCTGACCAAGAAGATGGCCGAGGACCTGACCGACTACTTCCTGGAACTGGGCATCCAGGTCCGCTACCTGCACAGCGACGTGGACACGCTGCGCCGGGTGGAGCTGCTGCGCGAGCTGCGCGCCGGCGAGTACGACGTGCTGGTCGGCATCAACCTGCTGCGTGAGGGACTGGACCTGCCGGAGGTCTCGCTGGTGGCCATCCTCGACGCCGACAAGGAGGGCTTCCTGCGTTCGGGCACCTCCCTGATCCAGACCATCGGCCGCGCGGCGCGCAACGTCTCGGGCCAGGTGCACATGTACGCCGACAAGATCACCCCGTCGATGGCCAGGGCCATCGACGAGACCAACCGTCGCCGGGCCAAGCAGATCGCCTACAACGAGGCGAACGGCATCGACCCGCAGCCCCTGCGTAAGAAGATCGGCGACATCGTGGCGACGATCGCGCGCGAGGAGGTCGACACCCGGGAACTGCTGGACAGCGGCTACCGCAAACCGGGCGCGGGAGAGGAGCGCAGGGCCAAGGCCCCGGTGCCCGACCTCGGCCGCGCGGCCGGCGGAAACGGCGACGGTGCGCGGGGCGGAGGAGGCGTGAGCCGGGAGGCCGACCGGCCCACCGACCGGCCCGCCGCCGAACTCGCCGAACTCATCGAGGAGATGACCGAGCGCATGCGGGCCGCGGCGGCCGAGCTGAAGTTCGAGGTGGCCGCCCGGCTGCGTGACGAGGTCGGCGAGCTGAAGAAGGAGCTGCGGCAGATGCGGGAGGCGGGCCTGCGGTGAGACGAGGGCGACACGGGGCGGCGGGGCAGGGGGAAGTGTTGCAGGAACGACACAAAGCCCGGCCGCCCCGTCCGTGCCGCCGACGGCGGTGCGTAGGGTTCGTGGCGGTCGCCTCGGACGGCGGCCGATCGCAACAGCTGGAAAGAGGGGAACGCACGTGACGGTCAACTTGTCCAAGGGACAGGCGGTCAGCCTGCAGAAGTCCGACGGGGGCACCCTGACCGCGGTGCGGATGGGGCTCGGCTGGCAGGCGGCCCCCCGCCGCGGCCTGTTCGGCCGGCGCACCCAGGAGATCGACCTGGACGCCTCGGCGGTGCTCTTCGCCGGTCAGCAGCCGGTGGACGTCGTCTTCTTCCGCCACCTGGTGAGCGACGACGGCTCCGTGCGGCACACCGGTGACAACCTCGTCGGCGGCGCCGGGCAGGGAGGCGACGACGAGGCGATCCTGGTGGATCTCCAGCGGGTCCCGGTCCACGTCGACCAGATCGTCTTCACCGTGAACTCCTTCACCGGCCAGACTTTCACCGAGGTGCAGAACGCCTTCTGCCGGCTGGTGGACGAAACCAACGGTCAGGAGCTGGCGCGCTACACCCTCACCGGCGGTGGCCGGCACACCGCGCAGATCATGGCCAAGGTCCACCGCCAGGGCGAGGGCTGGCAGATGACCGCCCTGGGCACCGAGGCCAACGGTCGCACCTTCCAGGACCTGATGCCCTCGATCACACCCCTCCTGTAGGGCGCGGCGAGGCCGCGGGGGGAACGGGCCGGGCCCGGGCGGAGCACAGTGGAACACACGCGGGAGGGGACGCGGCGATGTCTGGGGCATGTTCGGGGACCTGGCCCGCACCGCCGCCTACCGCGGCGCGGTCGACTTCGCCGACTCGCGCATGGAGCGGGAACTGGAGGAGGCGCTGGCCGAGACCCGCGCTCACGGCTCGGTGCCGCGGCGGAGGTCGCCCGCGCCCGGGCCGGGGAACGCCGTGCCGAACTCGTCGGCCGGGTCCGTGCCGCCTTCGAGCGCGACCTCGCCCGGCTCACCGCCGAGTCCGAGGCCGTCGAGCCGCCTCTGCCGCCCCCGGGCAGCCGGATCCTCTCCCGGGTGCTGGGACGGGTGGCCGAGGCCCGCCCGCGGCACGGGCGCTGACAGGGCGGGTCCGCACCCTTCGCTTTGCCTTTTCTTGGCTCTGCTTTACTCTGCCTTGAGCGGAGGGGAGTACTCCCGTATGCGGCGTTCCCGTCAGTACGGGCCGGGTGTGACCGGCCCCGGGGCGTCGGCCCCCGGGCCGACGCGCCCCGCGCGCAGGTGTCCTCCCGCAACCGCTGCCCGAGGCT
>NZ_JBXUOY010000082.1:0-18516 GCF_057196705.1 Streptomyces sp. ATLC9
ACTGGTCAATCTGGCGCAGACGCCACCAGGCAACAGCCCGACACAGCCACTACCGACGACGATCCGTCGACGAACCCGCTGGATAGATCACGAAACCGCACTGGAGTACTAGACGGAGCAGGACCGACTCCGCCCGGCCGGCCCGGTCCCGTGCTGTCCCACCCCCTGTTCCGCCGGCTCAGCGGGCCGAGGCGTCCGGGAGGCCGTCACCGGGGGCGTCGCCCAGCATGCGCCTGAGCAGGTCGCGCAGGAGGGCGCGCTCCACCGGCGTGAGATCGGCCAGCGGCTCACGGGCGAAGTCCATCGACGCGCGCAGCCGTTCGGCCGTCTCGTGGCCCGCCTCGGTGGCGGCGGCGAGCTTGACGCGGCGGTCGGCCGGGTCGGGGCGCCGCTCCACCAGACCGCGCGACTCCAGCCGGTCGACGATGCCCGTGACGTTGGAGGGCTCGCACTTCAGCCGCCGGGCTATCTCCCGCATCGGCAGGCTCTGGAGGTGGAGCAGCGCGAGCAGCCGCGCCTGGGCTCCGGTCAGGGAGTGCCTGGCGGCGGCCTCGTCGTACTCCTGGAGGAAGCGGTCGACGACGGAGCCGATCAGCTCGACGACCTCGAGGGTGAGGGGGTCGGCGGCGGTGGCGGAAACTGGGGCGGAACGGGAGGCCATGACCCCAGAATACCGGTTTGCTTGACAACATGAAACATCGAGGGGATGGTTGTTTCACAACCTGAAGCATATGGAGGCGTTTTCCATGACCTTGCCCACCACCGGACGCGAGTGGCACCTGACCGCCCGCCCGCGGGGATGGCCGTCGCCGGAGGGGTTCGCGCTGCGCGAGGCTCCCGTACGGGCCCCGGGCGCCGGTCAGATCCTGGTGCGCAATCTCCACCTCTCGGTCGACCCGTACATGCGGGGCAGGATGGACGACGTCAAGTCCTACGCAGCGCCGTTCGAACTGGGCCGGCCGATGGACGGCGGGGCGGTCGGCGTCGTCATCGCCTCCGAGGCCGAGGGATTCGCCCCGGGCGACCACGTGCTGCACGGCCTGGGCTGGCGCGAGTACGCCACGCTGGAGGCGGGGCACGCGGCGAAGGTATCCGCCGAACTGGCGCCGCTGACCACCTATCTCGGGGTGCTCGGCATGCCCGGGCTGACCGCCTACGCCGGACTGCTGGAGGTCGCCTCCTTCGAGGAGGGCGACGCCGTCTTCGTCTCGGGGGCGGCGGGAGCGGTCGGCAGCCAGGTCGGCCAGATCGCCCGGCTCAAGGGGGCCTCCCGCGTCGTCGGCAGCGCCGGCTCGGACGAGAAGGCCGCACTCCTCACCGGGGAGTACGGCTTCGACGCCGCCTTCAACTACAAGAACGGCCCGGTGGCCCGGCAGCTGAAGGAGGCCGCGCCCGAGGGGATCGACGTCTACTTCGACAACGTCGGCGGTGAGCACCTGGAGGCGGCGATCGGCTCGCTCAGGACGCACGGCCGTGTCGTGGTCTGCGGCATGATCGCCCAGTACAACGCCACCGAGCCGCCCGCGGCTCCGCGCAACCTCGCGATGGTCATCGGCAAGCGGCTGAGGATCCAGGGCATGCTCGTGGGCGACCACTCGGATCTGCGGCCGCGGTTCGTCGAGGAGGTCTCGGCCTGGATCCGCTCCGGGGAGCTGAAGTACCACGAGACGGTCGTCCAGGGCATCGAGAACGCGGTGGACGCCTTCCTCGGCATGCTCCGCGGCCGGAACGTCGGAAAGATGATCGTCAGCCTGGACGGCTGACGGGCCGCCGGAGGAGCCGGGCGCCCTTGAAGCCGCGTGCTCCGGCCGCGTCCCTTCCCCGGCGCGCCGAGCGCCGAGCGCAGGCGACTTCGGCATGAATCGACGCATGTTCACGCAGTCCGACACAGGAGGATCCTCATGCCCGCTCAGCCCGCCGATGTCCTCTACACCGCCGTCGCCACCGCCGAGAACGGCCGCGACGGTCGGGTCGCCACCGACGACGGCAGGCTCGATGTCGTCGTCAACCCGCCCAGGGAGCTGGGCGGAAGCGGCGACGGCACCAACCCCGAGCAGCTCTTCGCCGCCGGCTTCAGCGCCTGCTTCCAGAGCGCGCTCGGTGTCGTCGCCCGCCGCGAGAAGGCGGACATCTCCGGATCGACCGTGACCGCACGGGTCGGCCTGGGCAAGACGGACGACGGCGGTTTCGGCCTCAGGGTCGAGCTCACCACCTCCATACCGGGCCTGGACCGGGAAGCGGCTCTCCAGTTGGTGAAGAAGGCCCACCAGGTGTGCCCGTACTCGCGGGCGACCGAGGGGAACGTCGAGGTCGTGCTCGACATCGCCTGAGGTGCGGCCAGAGGTGACCGGACACGACCAGGGTATGAACCGGTGAGTCGTGCGGCGCACCCGACGCGCGCGTGAGGAAGGCCGCTCCGGTGCCGCCGGGGCGGCCTTCCATGTCCGCGGGCAGGAGCGCCGCCGGAGCCGTTCGCCGGCTCTCGTGCGCCCGAGGCCGTTTCTGTTCAAACCATTGATGCGAACGGTGTTCGATTCTGCTTTTTGTTCGAATAGTCGATCAGTATCCGAAATTTAGAACGCGAGGGTGGATCGTATGCGCCGAACCTCCCTGCCGGACCGCACCCCCGGCCGGCGGCGTGTGCTCGGCGGCGTGGCCGCTCTGGCCGCCATGACGGCCACCGGGATCGCGGGCGCCTCGGGATGCGCCGCTCCCACCGCGGTGGGAGCGGGCCGCACCAGGCTTCGCTTCTGGCACCTCTACGGTGGCGGCGACGGCGTCAACATGCAGACGATGCTGGACGCCTTCCGCGCCGCGCACCCCGAGATCGCCCTCCATGCCTCCACGCTCCAGTGGGGCGCCCCGTACTACACCAAGCTCGGCATGGCGGGGGCCGGCGGCCGGGCCCCCGAGGTCGCCGCCCTGCACCTGACGCGGCTGCCCGGCTTCGGCCCGGCCGGCTGCTCGACCCCTTCGACCTCGGCCTGCTGGCCGAACACGGCCTCATCGAGAGCGACTTCCCCGCCGATCTGTGGCGGCGCGGCCGGATCGACGGGGCTCAGTACGCCGTCCCGCTCGACACCCACCCGGTGGTCCTCTGCTACAACACCGGCATCTGGGAGGAGGCCGGACTGCTCGGAGCGGACGGGAAACTGAAGCCGATCCGCGGCGCCGAGGAGTTCGCCGCCGCGCTGCGCGCCGCCGGAGAGGCCACCGGCAGGCCCGGACTGGCCGTCGAGACCCTCGGCGCCGGCACCGTCGGACCCTGGCGGCTGTTCTCCACCCTCTACTCCCGGACCGGCGGCACCCTGCTGGACGAGACCGCCACCCGCATCACCGTCGACGACGCCAGGGCGCTGAAGGTGCTGCGTTTCATGCGGCGGCTCACCGAGGAGGGCCTGGCCCACCGCCGCCTCGACCGCAACGGCACGGTCGGCGTCTTCGGCGGCGGGGAGACCGCCTTCCTCCCGGGAGGCGAGTGGGAGGTCAGCACCTTCGCCAACCTGGACCTGCCGTTCTCCATGACCCGGGTGCCGGGCCTGTTCGGGCGGCCCACCGCCCGGGCCGACTCCCACTGCTTCCTCCTCCCGCACCAGGGAGACCGCGGCGGCGAGGGCAACGAGGCGGCCCACGCCTTCGTCGCCTGGACGCTGAAGAACACCGTCGAGTGGGCCAAGGGCGGCCATGTCCCCGCCTACCTCCCCACCCTGGAGAAGCCCGGCTACCTCGAACTGGAACCCCGGTCGGAGTACCGGTCGGTGATCGACGACGTCGTCCTGGACCCGCCCGCCTGGTTCGCGGGCTCGGCGTCGTCCATGTGGATCGAGCTCGGCGCGGTCCTCTCCGGGGTGCTCACCGGTTCCCGCAGCCCACAGGGCGCCCTCGACGAAGCCAGGGACCGGCTCCAGGCCCTGCTCGACACCCCCAACCCGCTCGGAGGCGACGCTTGACCGCGACCACGCCCACTGCCCCGGTGCCACCGGCCCGGACGGCCGCCCGCACCGGGAGCGGCCCCCTGACAGCGGGGCGCCGCTGGACCGAGCACGGTCTGGTCTTCACCGCACCCTTCCTGCTGCTGTACGCGCTCTTCCTGGTCCGGCCGGTGCTGCTGGGCCTGAAGATGAGGCTGGGCGACGACAACATCGCCGGCACCGACAGCACCTACAGCATCCGCGTCGGCCGCTCCACCAGCCCCACCGGGCCGTGGGGTGCTGCGCGCCACCCTGGAACCGATGTCGTGGAACATGATCCGGCTCGTCCGAGGGCCCGACAGGCTTGCGGCACGGCGGGGGCGGGGCGGTCCGGACCACCCCCGCCCCCACCGTGCTGTCCGGTCTACTCCCTGGAGAAGGAGTGGACGGTCGTGGAGCGGTAGGTGCGCCCCGGCCGCAGCACGGTGGTGGGGAACGACGGCTGGTTGGGGGAGTCGGGGAAGTGCTGGGTCTCCAGGCAGAAGCCGTCGCCCTGTCGGTAGACCCGCCCGGAGGTGCCCTCCAGGGTGCCGTCGAGGAAGTTGCCGCTGTAGAACTGCACGCCCGGCTCGGTGGTGGCGATCCGCATCACCCGGCCCGAGACCGGCTCGCGGACGGTGGCGAAGTGCTCGGGCCCGGCGGTGATGCCCTTGTCCAGCACCAGGTTGTGGTCGTACCCCTGCCCGTACAGGATCTGCGGGTGGGCCTTGCGGATGTCCGTCCCGATCGGCTTGGCCCGCCGGAAGTCGAAGGGCGTGCCCGCCACCCGCTTCAGCTCGCCGGTGGGGATCAGCGTCTCGCCCACCGGCGTGTAGCGGGAGGCCGCGAGCTCCAGTTCGTGGTCCAGGACGCCGCCGGAGCCCTCGCCGGCGAGGTTGAAGTAGGTGTGGTTGGTGAGGTTGACGACGGTGGGCTTGTCGGTGGTGGCCTCGTAGTCGATGCGGAAGTCGCCGCGGTGGTCCAGCGCGTACTCCACCCGGACCTCCAGCCTTCCGGGGAAGCCCATCTCGCCGTCCTCGCTGGTGCGCGTCAGCACCAGCCCCGTCTCGCCGCGCCGGGTGAACGGCTTCACCGACCAGATCCGCTTGTCGAAGCCCCGGTCGCCGCCGTGCAGGGTGTTGTCGCCGTCGTTGCGCGGCAGCTCGTAGGCCTTGCCGTCCAGGGTGAAGCGGCCTTGTGCGATGCGGTTGCCGTAGCGGCCGATGAGCGCGCCGAAGTAGGGGGAGCGGGCCTCGTAGGAGGCCGGATCGGAGAAGCCGAGCGAGATGTTGGCGAGCCGGCCGTGCCGGTCGGGCACCTCCAGGGACTGCACGATGCCCCCGTAGGACAGCACCCGCAGCCGGGTGCCTCCGCACGACAGCGTCCAGACGTCCACCTCCGTGCCGTCCGCCAGTTCGCCGAAGCGGGCGCGGCGGGGCGCGGACGGCCCGCCCGGCTTCGCCTGCGCGGCTCCCGCGCCCGGTCCCGCGGTCACCGCCGCTGCCAGCCCGGCCGCGCCGATCACACCGCGTCTGCTGGTGCTCACGAGCCCACCTTCCTCTTGTTCCAGACGTCGAATCCCACCGCCGCCAGCAGGACCAGACCCTTGATGACCTGCTGGTAGTCGGTGCCGATGCCCACCAGGGACATGCCGTTGTTGAACACACCGAGCACCAGACCGCCGATGACGGCCCCGAGCACGGTACCCACACCGCCGCTCATCGAGGCTCCGCCGATGAACGCGGCGGCGATCGCCTCCAGCTCGAAGTTGATACCCGCCTGCGGGGTGCCCGCGTTCAGCCGGGCGGCGTACACGCAGCCCGCCAGCGCCGCCAGCACGCCCATGTTGACGAAGACCGCGAACGTGACCCGCTTGTCCTTCACGCCCGACAGCCTGGCCGCGGCACGGTTGCCGCCGAGGGCGTACACGTGGCGGCCGACGACGGCGTTGCGCATCACGAACCCCAGCCCGATCAGGATGCCGCACATGATCAGCAGCACCACCGGGACGCCCCGGTAGCTGGTCAGCGTCAGGGTGAACGCCACCACCGCCGCCACCAGGATCTAGCGAGGGAGTACCGGCCTTCAGGCCGGTAGGGAATCGCTTCTCAGGGCTGCTCTGACCCCAGCCGTGGGCACGAATCCGCACTGTCAACCCGCGCCCACGACAAGGGTCGGAGCGGCCGGTTCCGCTGCTCGATGTACCGGCGGACCGCCGCTGGCGGAGCCCCCCGACGGATCCGGCGAAGTACGCCCCGGACCACAGGCGCTGAGCCCGCCAGTAGTGCTGGACGAGGTCCGGGAACTCCTGCCGCAACCGGCGCGAGCTGACGCCCTTGAGCGAGTTGACCAGCTTCGAGATCGCGACCTTCGGCGGAAAGTTCACGAGGAGGTGCACGTGGTTGGACTCGCCGTTGAACTCGACCAGCTCCGTTTCGAAGTCCTCGCAGACGTGCTCCGTGTGCTTCGTCATCGACGGGCCCAAGCCCCTCAGCGTCCGGGAGTGGACGTGCGAGGGGTGCCAGACCACCCACGACCGGGACGTGAACGCGGCCCGCATCGTGTTGACCGCAGGACGTGCGGACAACTGAAACGCCTGCGGAGGGACCGTAAGACCCGGCTTCGGCAGGGCAGGACCCGATGAAACAGGAACCCGACTCAAGGCGAGCCGTCTCGACGGACGCCAGGGAGGGGATCTCCCGCCTCCAGGCGGGAGAGGACGTCAATCCTGGAACAGCACGACCGCCACCGCGACCACGCCGATCAGCACCGTGTTGGAGACGTTGACGGGTTTGAGCAGGTTGCCGTCGGTCCAGATCTGGAACAGCACGACGATCAGCGCCAGCGCGACGAGCATCCCGTACTGCCGCATGTTGGAGCGCACGGTCCGCAGCAGCAGCGCCCCGGCACCCGTGCCACCGGCGGAGCCGCCGGAGCCCGTACCGCCCCGGGGGAGGGGTCGGGTTCTTCCGGGAAGCGGTTCAGGGGGCCGGGCAGACGGGAGCCGGGCGGGGACATCCCGTCCCCGGTGCCGAGGCGGGCCAGCAGATCCAGGGCGAGCCGGCCACGGCGGACCCGCTCGCGGGCGGTCTCCGGGGTCACGTCGCGCAGGCGCGCGCCGTAGGGGTGGATGGCGGGGGGCCTTGCTGAGCCCGAACTTGAGGTAGACCGGAGCGCCGCGCCGGATCAGCTCGGCGGCGTCGTACATCCGCACATAGCCGCCGAGGTCGTCGGGAGCCTCCAGGTAGAAGTCCATCGGGGCGCGGCTGACCCGGCGGATCTCGGTCAGGTGCTCCAGGCTCAGGTCGGACGGCACGTTGATCGAGTCGGCGCCCAGCCGCCCGAAGACGGCGTACGAGGCGGGGTTCACCGGGCCGATCAGCGCCGACACCTTCAAGGTGGTGTCGGCCGGCAGGACGCCGCGCGTCCGCAGCCGGTGCAGCGTGTGCGGCACGCCCTCGTCGGCCACCAGCAGGCAGCGCACACCGAGTTCGGTGGCGCGTACGGCGTCCTCGACGCACCCGGCGAGCGCGTCGTGGCCGCGGGCGCGCAGCCCCGCGCCGCCGGAGGGCGTACGGGTGCCGGCGCCGGCGTCCCAGGTACGGCGCGGCCCGGTGAACAGGCACAGCTCCACGTTCCGTTCGGCGCAGGCGCCGGCCATCTCGGAGATCTCGGCGTCGGTCAGCATCCACACGCCGCTGCCCTGGCTGACGCGGTGGACGGGGACGTCCAGGACCTCGGCCTCCTTCAGCACCGTCGCCAGCGCCTCCGGTCCCTCGACGGAGGGGATCTCGGTGCGTCAGGCGCCGCCGTCGGGAAAGGCGTGCGGAGAGGAGTCGGAGGGGTCCCGGTCGGGACAGGGATGGCCGAGGGAGGTGAGGGCGGCCCCGCCGGGGCGGCGGGGACCGGAGGGCTTGATGGACGCGTCGGTCACGATGCTCCCTGGTTCACTGACGTTCGACATCTCGTACGTTGTTCGTGATCGAAGGTGTGGGCCGGGGCCGCGAGCGGCCGGAAAGGACGGGGTCAGGGCCGCAGTATGACCTTGCCGACCCCCGGATCGCCGCCGCCGACCAGCGCGACGGCCGCGGCGAAGTCCTCCAGCGGCAGCTCGTGGGTGATCAGGGGCGCGGGTGTGAGCAGCCCCGCGCCGAAGGCCCGCACCGCATGGGCCCAGGCGGCCGGCGGGGCGCCGAAGACGGACCGGACGGTGAGCCGGCTGACGGACAGACGGACGGGATCGATGCCCCGCGCGCCGGGCCCGGGCAGTCCGGTCAGCGCCACCCGCCCGCCGCGCCGGGCCAGCAGACAGGAGTCATGGGCGGTGGTGGGCGCGCCGGCTGTCTCCACCACCAGGTCGTAGCGGCCGCGCAGGCCGCCGGTCCCGGCCGGGTCGCACATCCCGGTGGCGCCCATGGGCAGGGCCTGCTCGGCGCGCTCGGTGCGGGGATCGGCGACCAGCAGTTCGGCGGGGGAGACCGCGGCCAGCAACTGCACGGCCAGCAGTCCGAGCGTGCCCGCCCCGACCACGGCGATCCGCTCGCCCGGGCGCGGCCCGCCCGCCAGCACCGCCGCCGCCACGGCGGCCGGCTCCAGCAGGGCCACCGAGCGCAGCGTCTCGGCGTGGTCCAGCTCGAAGTGGCCGGTGCCGGACGGGTCGAGCTTGAGCGCACGGTAACCGCGTCCGACGACCTTCAGGGCCGCCTCGTGGAACGCCTGCGGAGTGCGCTCGACGGTGTACCAGCCGTTGGCGTACGCCTTGACCCGGTCGGTCACCCTGCCGCCCAGCAGCTGCCACACGGGCACGCCCAGCGCTTTGCCCTTGATGTCCCAGCAGGCCATCTCCACGCGGGCGATGCCGGACATCACGATCTCCCCGGCGCGCCCGTAGCCGCCGTACTTCGTGCGCCGCACCAGGTCCTCGGCCGCGAAGGGGTCGGATCCGGCGATGTGGTTCGCCTCGGCCTCGCGCAGATAGCCGACCAGGGCGTCGGTGTGCCCGAGCATCCGGGTCTCGCCGACGCCGGTGAGTCCCTCCTCGGTGTGTACCCGGACATAGGCCGGATTGCGCCACGGAGTGCCGACGACATGCGTGCTGATCCCGGTGATGCGCACAGCGGCCGGCCTTCTCTGATGCTCGGTATTTCGTCATGCGTTCGAAATGCTGGCGTGAATGCAATGACGGGGCTCGACCGGAGTCAGTGGAGTGGGCGCCGGTTTCCGCCGCTCAGGCGGGCGGACGCTCGGCGGTGATCTGCCGGTGGGCGATCTTGGCGAGTACGCGCTGGCCCTCCGGGCCGGGGTGGAACCAGTCCCAGGAGCTCAGCTCGCGGGCGGTGAAGCGGTGGCCGTGCACCGCACCGCCGTCGTGACGGCAGCGCTCCGTGCGCTCGCAGACCTCCGCCAGCGCGGCGTTGTACGCCCCCACCCGCGCCGACACCTTCGCGCGGCGCTCCGCCGCCGCGGCGTCCGGGGCGCCCGCCCCGCCCAGCATCGACGGGCAGATGCCCAGCTGCCACACCCGCGCGGCCACCGGGTGGGACCGGCCCAGCTCCCACAGCCGCTCCAGGTCGGGTACGCCGGCCACGTACACCTGGGTCTTGGGCGAGGACCGGCGCAGGGTGCGCAGCGCCTCGGTGAAGTCGGCGCGGAACTCCTCCACCGGCGTCATCCGTTCCACCGTCGGCCGGCAGGCGTCGTTCGCGCCGATCAGCACCGTCACCAGCTCCGGCCGGTGCGCCGCCGCCTTCCGCGCCTGGGCGGGCAGCTCGGCCATCAGGGCGCCGGAGCGCGCGTGGTTCCAGGCCGCGGCGGCGGGGACGCCCAGCCGCCGCGCCAGGCTGTCCACCTCCGGGGAGGTACCGGTGGCCCAGGACGCCTCCGGGCAGTCGTCCAGCAGGGAACAGGCGTCGAAGGCGCGGGTGATGGAGTCGCCCAGGGCCGCCAGCGAATCGGGGCCGGTGTCCCACGCGGGCGATGGGGAAGGGGAGGGGCGGGCCCCGGCGGGCGCGCCCCGGGAGTGCGGCGCACCACCACCGGAGCCGCCGCACGACACGGCGAACACGGCGAACACGACGAACACGGCGAGGGCCGCGGTGGCGGCGACGGCGGCCCAGGCGACGGGCGGCAGCCCCCCGCGGCGTGTGCGTCCCGTCGGCGGACGGCCGGACGGCGTGTTGTCCCGCACGGGTGCTCCCCCCGTTCCTTCCGGTGTCCCGGTGGGGTGATGGTTCGGACGGGTGGGTTGACCGCCCCGGCCGACGGTACGTCACCCCATGGGTGCCGCGGCACGGTAGCTTTTGCCGTGACGGTCCGAAAATGGCCGCCGGACACGTTTGACAGATTACATCGCGTCACTTGCTGTCCCTTTTAGGGAGAATCGGCACGGATAGTGTTTACTGTTCGTAACTTCGGGAGCCGGAGGACATGTGACCGACGGGGCAAGATGTCAACCGGTGACCCGGCGCAAGGCCGGCAGGGATTCGAGGCCGCCACGGAAGGTCGCACTCGAACCACACAGGAGGTCCCGGTGACGACACGTGGAGTTCTGTACGTGCACTCCGCCCCCCGCGCGCTGTGCCCGCACGTGGAATGGGCCGTCGCGGGAGTGCTCGGCGCCCGCGTCAGCCTCGACTGGATCAAGCAGCCCGCCTCGCCGGGCACCTGGCGTGCGGAGCTGTCCTGGCAGGGCGAACCGGGCACCGCCTCCAAACTCGCCTCCGCGCTGCGCGGCTGGCGCATGCTCCGCTTCGAGGTCACCTCCGAGCCCTGCTCCACCGCCGAGGGCGAGCGCTACAGCTCCACCCCCGAGCTGGGCATCTTCCACGCCGTCACCGGCATGCACGGCGACATCCTCATCCCCGAGGACAGACTGCGCGCCGCCATGGACCGCGCCGCGCGTGGCGAGACCGAGCTGGAGGCCGAGATCTCCAGACTCCTCGGCAAGCCCTGGGACGACGAGCTGGAGCCCTTCCGCTACGCGGGCGAGGGCGCCCCGGTGCGCTGGCTGCACCAGGTGGTCTGACCCCGGCGCGGACGGGCGCGGTGACGGCCCACGGACGCCTGCGCGCCGGCCCGGCCTCCGTTTCCGCTCTCCGCCCTCCGGAGCCGCGCTCCCGTCCGGGGCCCCGCGGACTCCCCCGGACGCCGATGTGGGCCGCCGGTGCTGGGCCCGCGGGGCCCCTCCCGCGGGGGCGCCCCGCTCGCGCGCGGCCCCCGCCCCCCCCCCCCCCGCGCCGGTGCGCGAGCCTGTCGCGCCAGGCAGCCTCAGGCGGTGCGGAAGGCCACGACGACGTTGTGGCCGCCGAAGCCGAAGGAGTTGTTGATCGCCACCAGCGGCCCCTCGCCCAGCGGGCGCGGTCCGCCGGCCACGATGTCGGCGTCGATCTCCTCGTCCAGCTCGTCGACGTTGATGGTCGGCGGAGCCGTGCGGTGGTGCAGCGCCAGCACCGTCGCCACCGTCTCGATGCCGCCCGCGCCGCCCAGCAGGTGGCCGGTCATGGACTTGGTGGCGGAGATGGCGACGTGGTCCAGGTCGGAGCCCAGCACCTTGCGCAGTGCCTTGATCTCGGCGACGTCGCCCTGCGGGGTGGAGGTGGCGTGCGCGTTGAGGTGCGCGATCTCCGAGGGGTTGAGACGGGTGCTCTCCAGCAGGCCCTGCAGGGCGTCGGCGATGCCCCGGCCGCCCGGCTCGGGCTGTGCGATGTGGTGGTTGTCCGCGGACAGCCCCTGCCCCAGCACCTCGCAGTAGACCCTGGCGCCGCGCCGGGCCGCGTGCTCGGCCGACTCCAGTACCACGACGCCCGCGCCCTCGCCGAGCACGAAGCCGTCGCGGGCCTTGTCGTAGGGGCGCGAGACCTTCGCCGGGTCCCCCTCGTTCTTCGACAGCGCCATCATGTTGGCGAACGCCGCGATGGGCAGCGGGTGGATCGCCGCCTCGGTGCCGCCAGCGACGACCACGTCGGCGCGCCCGGTGCGGATCATCTCCACGGCGTAGCCCACCGCCTCGGCGCCCGAGGCGCAGGCGCTGACCGGAGCGTGCACGCCCGCCTGGGCGCCCACCTCCAGGCCCACGTTGGCCGAGGGGCCGTTGGGCATCAGCATCGGCACGGTGTGCGGGGAGACGCGCCGGACGCCCTTCTCCTTGAGCACGTCGTACTGGTCGAGCAGGGTGGTGACGCCGCCGATGCCGGAGGCGACGACGGTGCCGAGCCGGCCCGGGTCCACCTGCCCGTTCTCCCCGGCCCTGCCCTCGTAGCCGGCGTCCGCCCACGCCTCGCGGGCCGCGATCAGCGCGAACTGCGCCGAGCGGTCCAGCTTGCGGGCGAGCGGGCGGGGCAGGACGTCGGAGGGGTCGACCGCCGCCCGCGCGGCGATCCTCACGGGCAGTCCGGCCGCCCACTCCTGCTCCAGGGCCCTGACCCCGGAGCGGCCGGCGAGCAGGCCCTCCCACGTCGATGCGCTGTCGCCACCCAGCGGTGTGGTTGCGCCGACACCGGTGACGACCACGGTGTGGTGGGTCGCGTTCACAGGAATTTCTCCACTGGTAGGGAAAGTGCGGGCATCCGCCACCGCGGGACGGGTGGCGACAAACGCTTCGACGGGCGTGCGGACCGGTCAGTCCTGGTGGTTGAGGATGTAGTCCACCGCGTCGCCGACGGTCTTGAGGTTCTTGACGTCGTCGTCCGGGATCTTGACGCCGAAGCGCTCCTCGGCGGCGACGACGACCTCGACCATGGACAGCGAGTCGACGTCCAGGTCGTCGGTGAAGGACTTGTCCAGCTGGACGTCCTCGGTCGGGATGCCGGCGATCTCGTTGACGATCTCGGCGAGACCCTCGACGATCTCTTCCTTGGTGGCGGCCATGGTGGCGCTCCTTCGTGTCGTGTTATGCGTGGTGGGTTGTGGTCCGGTGTACTGCGGTGCGGAACATCCGGCTATGGGAGGGTAACGACCGTCGCCGCGTAGACGAGACCCGCCCCGAAGCCGATGACGAGTGCGGTGTCGCCGCTCCTCGCCTGCCCGGTCGCCAGCAGCCGCTCCATGGCGAGCGGGATGGAGGCGGCCGAGGTGTTGCCGGTGGTCTCCACATCGCGGGCGACCGTGACGTGCTCCGGCAGTTTGAGGGTCTTCACCATCGAGTCGATGATCCGCATGTTGGCCTGGTGCGGAATGAAGACGTCCAGGTCGTCGGCGGTGATCCCGGCCGCCTCCAGCGCCTGCTGGGCGACCTTGGCCATCTCGAAGACGGCCCAGCGGAAGACCGTCTGGCCTTCCTGGCGGAGCGCCGGGAACTTCTCGACCGTGCCCTCGCGGTAGTCGTCCCACGGCACCGTCTGTGCGATGACGTCCGCCTTGTCGCCCTCCGACCCCCATACCGCGGGACCGATGGCGGGTTCCTCGGACGGGCCGACGACGACCGCCCCGGCGCCGTCGCCGAAGAGGAAGGCGGTGGTGCGGTCCGTCAGGTCCGTCAGGTCCGACAGCCGTTCGACACCGACGACCAGCACGTGCTCCGCGCTGCCCTCCACCACCAGGCCCTTGGCGATGGTCAGGCCGTAGCCGAAGCCCGCGCAGGCCGCCGAGATGTCGAAGGCGGCGGCCTTGCCGGTGCCCAGCCGGTGGGCGACCTCGGTGGCGATCGAGGGCGTCTGCTTGAAGTGGGAGACGGTCGAGATCACGACCGCGCCGATCTGCTCGGGAGTGATCCCCGCGGCCGCGATGGCCTTGCCCGCCGCGGCGAGCGTCATCTCGGCGACGGTCTCCTCCGGGCCGGCCCAGTGACGGGTGGTGATGCCCGAACGGGAGCGGATCCACTCGTCGGACGAGTCGATGTGCTTGAGGATCTCCTCGTTGGGCACCACGCGGGTCGGGCGGTAGCCGCCGACGCCGAGGATGCGCGCGTACGGTGCGCCCTTCGCGGGCCTGATCTTCGCGGTCATGCTCTCGCAAGCTCCTATCGACTGCTGTCCGGCCGCTGGGCCGCGGGAGAGGCGTGCTCGGCGATCAGCTCACGGGCCGCGTCGAGGTGCTCGGGGGTCTTCAGTGCCAGCGTCCTCACACCCGGCAGGGCACGTTTGGCCAGACCGGTGAGGGTGCCGCCGGGGCACACCTCGATCAGCGCGGTGACGCCCATCTCCTCGAACGTCTCCATGGACAGGTCCCAGCGGACCGGCCCGGCGACCTGCCGCACCAGCCGCCGTACGACCTCGCCGCCGTCGGCGACCGTCCGCCCGTCCCGGTTGGAGACGTAGGGCACCCGCGGGTCCTTGGGCGCCACGCCCTCGACGGCCTTCGCCAGCGCGTCGACGGCCGGAGCCATGTGACGGGTGTGGAAGGCGCCCGCCACGGACAGCGCCTTGACCATCCGCACCCCCTCCGGCTTGTCCTCGGCCAGGGCGGCGAGCTGCTCCACGGTGCCGGCGGCGACGATCTGTCCGGCGCCGTTGACGTTGGCCGCGGTCAGCCCCAGCCTCTCCAGATGAGCCGTCACCGTCCCCGGGTCGCCGCCGATGACGGCGGTCATACCGGTCGGGGTGGCGGCCGCGGCCTCGGCCATCGCCCGGCCGCGGGTGCGCACCAGCGCCATCACGGCCTCGGGAGTGAGGACTTCGCCGATCGCGGCGGCGGTCAGCTCGCCCACGCTGTGACCCGCGACGGCGCCGAGGGAGTCCAGCGGGACGCCGTCCAGCAGCGCCTGCGCGGAGACCAGCCCCGCGGCCACCAGCAGCGGCTGGGCCACGGCCGTGTCGCGGATCTGCTCGGCGTCGGCCTCGGTGCCGTAGTGGACCAGGTCCAGGTCGATGGCCGCCGACCACTGGCGCAGCCGGTCGGCCACACCGGGGAGTTCGAGCCAGGGGGTCAGGAAGCCGGGCGTCTGGGCGCCCTGGCCGGGAGCGACGAGTACGAGCACTCTCACACTCTCTCTTGTCGACGAAGGTCCACGCCGGTGGGGACCAGCACGAAGAACGGTCAGGTGAATTGTGGGATGCCGACAAAGCCGATGGGCATGACTATATCTGCCCGCCCCCGTCCGCCAGACGACCCAGGATCAGCGCGACGCGCAGCGTGAACGCCGAACGGACGTCCGAGGGAGACCATCCAGTGACATCCGTCACACGTCGCAGCCGGTAGCGGACGGTGTTGGGGTGCACGAACAGCATCCGCGCGGCTCCCTCCAGACTGCTCGCCTGCTCCAGATAGACGCTCAAGGTCTCCAGGAGAGCGGCCCCTGCCTCCTGGAGCGGTCTGTAGACCTCCTCCACCAGTAGCGCCCGCGCGGTGGGATCAGCGGCCATCGCGCGTTCGGGCAGCAGATCGTCCGCGAGCACCGGGCGCGGTGCGTCCGGCCACGCGGCGCACGCCTTCAGTCCGGCGGCGGCGGCCCGCGCCGAACGCGTCGCCGACAGCAGGTCGCCCACCACGGGACCGGCCACCACCGGGCCCGCGGCGAATGGGCCGATCAGCGACTTGGCGACGTGCAGCGGGTCGTCCGAGCCGCCGGCGACGACCACCAGCCGGTCGCCCAGCACCCCGGTCAGCACCTGGAGTTTGGCGTGCCGGGAGGCGCGCCGGATCGCCTCCACCGTCAGCTCGCTGTCCTCGTCGGGCGCGGTGCCCAGCACGACCGTCACATGCTCGGGGGAGCCCCAGCCCAGCGCCGCGGCGCGGGAGACGGCACCCTCGTCGGCCTCGCCGGAGAGCACGGCGTTGACCACCAGCGACTCCAGCCGCGCGTCCCACGCACCACGCGCCTCGGCGGCCTGCGCGTACACCTGGGCAGTGGCGAACGCTATCTCGCGGGCGTAGACCAGCAGCGCCTCGCGCAGCACGCTCTCGTCGCCGGGCGCGGCGACCTCGTCGATCGCCGCCTCCACGACCTCGATGGTGGTGCGGACCATCTCCACGGTCTGCCGCAGCGTGATCGCCCGCGTCAGCTCGCGCGGCGCGGTGCCGAACACGTCGGTGCTGATCGCCTGGGGTGTCTCCGGGTGCCGGAACCACTCGGTGAACGCCGCGATGCCCGCCTGCGCCACCAGTCCGATCCACGACCGGTTCTCCGGCGGCATCGCCCGGTACCAGGGCAGTTGCTCCCCCATGCGGGTGAGGGCCGCGGCGGCCAGCTTGCCGGAGGACTGCTCCAGCCGCCGTAGCGTCGCGGGGTGCGGGTGGGGGCGCTGCTTGTCGGGTGCTGGTGTCTGAGTGGGTTCTGGCACGGGACAAGACTGCCCTATTGGTACGGCCGTATGGGTGGCGGGTGTCGGATCCGTACAACGGACGGGGGCCAAGGCCAATGCCCGCCCGGTGCCGGCGCGTACGGCTGAACACCCCCGGCGCGGAGGCTTCAGCCGGAGGTTCGCTGCCCGCGGGCCGGAACACCGGCCCGGGTGGCCGGCTTCCCGGCCGGGCGCGGACGGGGACTCAGGAGGCGGTGGAGTCCGGCGGCGGCGAACTGGAGGGCCGCGATCCCCAGCAGCAACAGGTGCGGCGGCAGCCCGGCCGCGGCCCCGGCGAGTGCCGAACCGCAGGCCGCCGCCGAGATCTTCAGCCCCGCCCCGATGGTGAAGACCTGCGCCCGCACCCCGGACGGGGAGTGGTCGGCGCGGATGCGCAGCGTGGCGCTCAGCAGCGGCCCCTCGAAGACGCCCGCCACCGCGAACAGCGCCGCCTGCACGGCGAACGAGGGCGCGGCAGCGGCGGCGGCCAGACCCAGGCCCGCGCCGGTCAGGCAGAGGGGGACCAGACGCCGGGCGGGGAAGGACCGCAGCCACCGGGCCACCGCCAGGGAACCCGTCAGCGCCCCGAGCGCCAGCGCCGTCATCAGCACACCCCCGGCGTCCGGGCGGCCCCGGTCGCCGGCCAGCAGCACCGCGGTGGTGGTCAGACCGCCGACGCCCACGAAGGCCAGGGAGGTGGCGGCGGTGGCCGCCCGCAGCTCCCGCACGCGCCACACCGCTGTCAGGCCCGCCCCGAGATCGGCCCGCAGCGTCCTGCGGGAGTCCGGGCCGGGTGCCGCGGTCCCGTCCCCGCTTTCGCCCGGATTCGCCCGCCCGTACGGCAGCGCCGCCGCGGTGACGGCCGCACCCGCCGCCGAAACGGCCAGCAGCAAAACGGCAGGGGCGGGCGAGGCCAGCGCGGCGATCACGCTCACCAGGGCGGGACCGGCCACCGACACAGCGTTGTAGGTGGCCGCGTCCAGGGCGTACGCGCGGTCGCGGTCAGCACCCTCGGGCACCAGACGGGCCACCAGGCCGGACAGCCCGCCGGTGGCCACCGGCCCGCAGCCGCCGCCGAGGGGGGGGGGGGGCCCCCCCCCCCGCCGCCGGGCGCGGGGGGGGGCGACGGCCAGCACCACGGGCAGGGGAGCGCGTCCGGTGATCGCCGCCAGTACCGTGATGCCGGCCGCCATGCCGCCCAGCGCACCCAGGTAGAACAGCCGGGGGCTGCGGGCCCGTTCGGCCAGCGCCCCCGTCAACGGCGCGACCAGTACGTGCGGCGCCATCCAGGCGGTGAGCACGAACGCGCCCTGGGCGGCGCTGCCGGTGCGGTGCATCGCCAGCATCACCACGGCCACCGCCATGCCCTCACCGGCAAGCCGCGCGAGGAGGGCGGTGGCCAGATAGGGCCTCAGCCCGGTGTGCGCACGCACAGGCGCCTCCAGCGTGTAACGCCATTTTGGAAAAAGACGTTACCTTGTGCGAGGCGGGCGAAGGGAGAGGCGAGTGAACGACGTGGTCACCGGACGCGGATTCCAGTCGGCCCGGCGGCTGGTCGACCTCGCCAACGCGCTGCGCGCCGACCCGGAACTGCCCTGGGAGGAACTGACCGGACTGCTCACGCGACACGGTGAGCGGCCCGAGGACCTCACCGAGGAGGCGTTCCCCCCGGCCTGCGCGGCCGAACTGCGCTCCGCCGTCGCCCGTATGACGGTCGTACTGGCCGAGACCGACACCGGCCGGGCCGCTCGCGCGCTCAACGGGATCCTCGCCGAGTGCGGTGCCCGCCCCCGACTGACCGACCACGGCGGACGCCATCCCTGGCACCTCCACGTCGACCGGGGCGAGGACGCGGGCTGGGCCGACTGGTTCCTGGCCACGAGTGCCCTGGCCCTGGCGCAGATCGTCACCGAGTACGGCCGCGCCGCCTGGGGCGAGTGCGCCGCCCCAGGCTGCTCCGCCTTCCACCTGGACACCGGCCCCGGCAGCGCCCGCCGCTACTGCTCCGCCACCTGCGCCTCCCGCGCCCGCGTCGCGGCCCACCGCCGCCGCCGGCGGGAGGGCGGCACGGGCGATCCACCGGGTCGGCCGGGAGGCTGAGACGGGGCCGTGCGGTACGCACGTACTGCTGCGGCGACCACTCGGCGGAACTCGTGGAGAAAGCCGCCCCGGGCGAGCCGCCGGAGGCCCCGCAGCGGCCTTCGGCGGGCACGGCGGCGGACGGCCTCACCGGGTCGGGGGGCCTTCCCCGGCCACCACCGGCCGGTCCCTTCAGGCGGTCGTGTACGGGGCCCGGGCGGCCCCGCCCCGATGGTGCCCGGGGGGCCTCCGGGGTTCGTTTCCCCCAGGGT
>NZ_JBXUOY010000083.1:0-18477 GCF_057196705.1 Streptomyces sp. ATLC9
GTGCGGCCCGTCCGGGGGCGCCGGGCGCGGTGGCAGGGGCCGCGGGGGCGTGCGTGGTCGCCCGGGCTCCGGCCGGAGGGCCCGGCCGGGTGTCCCCGTCCGCGCCCTCCGCTCGCTCGCCCTCCTGCACACAGGCGTCGAGCCAGGTGCGGATGGCGATCCGCGCGGTGGGGGTGCGGGCGTGTTCGAGCCACTGCGGGGAGGGGCCGGAGGTGCCCTCGGGAGCCATCAGCAGCTGCAGCGAGTCCCCGTCGCTCAGTACGGTGCCCAGCGCCGCGAGCCGTCCGTCCACCCGGGCGCCGATCAGGGCGTGCCCGGCCGCGCCGTAGCGGGCGTAGGCGGCGTCCACGCAGGTGGCGCCCGCGGGCAGGTGGAGGGCCGCCGTCCGGCCGGGGCCGCCCGGGTCGGTGCAGAAGACGGTGATCTCGCGGTCCTGGGCGAGATCGTCGCGCAGCTCGGCCCAGAAGGTGTCCGGATCGGGTGCGTGGCTCTGCCACTCCAGCAGTCTCTCCAGCCAGCCGGGCCGGGTGGGGTCGGCGCGGCCGTCGTCCGCGGCGGCCGCCTCGCCGTGGGGGTCGCAGGAGGAGCCGGGGGCCCCGTGCGGGTCACCGAGGGCGATCACCCCGGCCTCGGCGACCCGGTGCATCCGGCGGGTGCGGACCAGGACCTCGGCCACCCGCCCCCCGGTGTCGGCGACGGCGGTGTGCAGCGACTGGTAGAGGTTGAACTTGGGTACGGCGATGAAGTCCTTGAACTCCGACATCATCGGCGTGAAGCAGGTGTGCAGCTCTCCCAGGACCGCGTAGCAGTCCGCGTTCTCGGCGACCAGGATCAGCAGCCGCCCGAAGTCGCAGGGCCCCAGCTCGCCGCGTTTGGCACGGGCCCGGTGGACGGAGAGGAAGTGCCGCGGCCGGATGAGAACCTCCGCGGCGATGCCCGCCTCGCGCAGTACGGCGCGCACCGATTCGGCGATCTGGGCGAGCGGGTCGGCGC
Organism: Streptomyces sp. ATLC9; assembly: GCF_057196705.1. NCBI lineage: Bacteria > Bacillati > Actinomycetota > Actinomycetes > Kitasatosporales > Streptomycetaceae > Streptomyces > Streptomyces sp. ATLC9. The sequence continues at coordinate 994 of NZ_JBXUOY010000083.1, forward strand.
CGGCGTTGTGCTCGCGGATCAGCTCCCGGGTACGGTCGTACTCCTCTGGGTGGAGGACGGCGAAGACCAGGTCCTCCAGTTCGGTCTTGAGCGCCTGTACGCCCAGCCGCTCGGCCAGCGGGATCAGCACGTCACGGGTGACGCGGGCGATCCGCGCCTGCTTCTCGGGCCGCATCACCCCCAGGGTGCGCATGTTGTGCAGCCGATCGGCGAGCTTGATGGACATCACCCGCACGTCGCTGCCGGTGGCCACCAGCATCTTGCGGAAGGTCTCCGGCTCGGCGGCGGCGCCGTAGTCCACCTTCTCCAGTTTGGTGACGCCGTCGACCAGGTAACCCACCTCCTCGCCGAACTCCGCCCGCACCTGCTCCAGCGTCACATCGGTGTCCTCGACGGTGTCGTGGAGCAGGGAGGCCGTCAGGGTCGTGGTCTCGGCGCCGAGTTCGGCCAGGATCAGGGTGACGGCCAGCGGGTGGGTGATGTAGGGCTCGCCGCTCTTGCGCGTCTGCCCCCGGTGCGAGGACTCCGCCAGCACGTAGGCGCGGCGCAGGGTGTCGAGGTCGGCGCCGGGGTGGTGGGCGCGGTGCGCCTTGGCCACGTGCTCGATGGCGTCGGGGAGGGCGTGCCGGGACGACGGACCCAGGAGGGCCGCACGACCGAGCTTGCGAAGGCTCCGTACTGCGCTCATGGCACCTCCCACTGCCTCGGGGGGCTTGATCCTATCGAGCTTGCCACATCCCGCGTGCCGCCTACCGTCCGCAGTGGCCGGGATCACCCGTTCGAGCGGTCGCCCTCAGGAAACGGCGAGCAGGTCCGGGTCGATCGTGCCCTCGGCCACGATCACGGCGGGTCCGGTCATCTCGACACCGCCGTCCGGATGTTCGGTGATCACCAGCCGCCCGCCGGGGACGTCGACGGTGTAGGTGACCGGAGTGCCGTCCACGGCCGGATCCGCGCCGTCGCGGCGGGCGGCGGCGACCATGACCGCGCAGGCGCCCGTACCACAGGAACGGGTCTCGCCGGAGCCTCGCTCGTGCACCCGCAGTGCCACATGGCGCGGCCCCCGGCCGACGGCGAACTCGACGTTGACCCCTTCGGGGTAGGCCGCGGCCGGCGCCACGGCCGGAGCGGTGTACAGGTCGCCGGCGTGGGCGAGGTCGTCGACGAAGGCGACGGCGTGCGGGTTGCCCATGTCGACGTGGAGCGCGGGCCAACTGCGCTCACCCACCGTCACGGTGACGTCCGTCTCCGTACCGCCGGGCAGCTTGGCCGCGCCCATGTGGACGGTGACGCCACCGTCCTCGGCCAGGCGCACCCGGCGCACACCGGCCCGGGTGGCGACGGCGAGGCCGCCGGTCCCGGCCAGCCCGGCGCGCCGGAGGTAACGCGCGAAGACCCGTACGCCGTTGCCGCACATCTCCGCGACACTGCCGTCGGAGTTGCGGTAGTCCATGAACCACTCGGCCTCGCCGGCCATCGAGCGCGCCTCGGGGTGAGCCGCGGAGCGCACCGCCCGAAGCAGGCCGTCCCCGCCGATCCCGGCCCGCCGGTCGCACAGTCGGGCCACGGCCGCGGCGGGCAGGTCCAGCATCCCGTCCGGGTCGGGGACGATCACGAAGTCGTTCTCGGTGCCGTGCCCCTTGAGAAACGGCACGGGCGTGCCTGCGATCCCTGCTGCGCTGTTCACGGTGCCCATCGTACGGGGCCGGCCCCGGCCGCCGGGCGGGCCGACGGGAGGACCGGGGCGGTGTCTAGCGGAGCCGGGCGACGCGCCAGACGGCCAGCGCCACGAGGGCGCCGGCGATCAGCGCGTACAGCACGATCAGACGCCAGTCGGGGCGCTCGCCGGAGCCTCGCGCCGGCAGGCCCGGCCAGGCGAGACCGACACGGCGGGCGGCCATCATGCCCCAGCCGGCGGCACAGCAGCTGAGGAGGAGCCCGAGCATGGCGACCACCGCACCGCCCTCGCCGAGCCCGAAGGCGAGCGGGAAGGCGAACATCAGCGAGCCGGCCGCTCCCAGGCCCACGATGGGGGCGAGCTGCCACAGCCGCAGCTTCCGGGGCGGGCGGAGTTCGCCGTAGGACTCGTCCTCCTCGGGTGCCGCTTCCTCCAGCGCCCCGAGGCCGTCGCCGTCCTCCAGAGGGCCCACACCGTCCAGGTCCTCCGGGCCGTCGCCGGCCGCGCCGTCGGCGCGTAGCTGCTCGACGGCCGGTTCGTCGCTGCTACGAGGGCCGGCCTCCATCGCCACGTGCCCTCCCAACTCCCGGCTCTGCGGCTCGATCGGCGGTCGATGCTCGCCGATGCTCGATGATGGCACGCCAGGGCGGCCGTCCAGCGCCCGCTGGACGTCCCGATGCCATCACGTGATCAGGCTGTGACCGCTCGTTCGAGGAGTGCCAGGGCCCGCCCGGTGAGTTCGCCGCGGTCGTCCGCCGCGCCGCTGAGCCAGTGGACACGCGGGTCGCGGCGGAACCAGGAGTCCTGGCGGCGCGCGAAGCGCTTGGTGGCGCGTACGGTCTCGGCGCGTGCCTCGTCCTCGGTGCACTCGCCGGCCAGGGCGGTCAGAATCTGCTGGTAGCCCAGGGCGCGCGAGGCCGTGCGGCCCTCACGCAGCCCGGCACGCTCCAGCTCGCGCACCTCCTCGACCAGCCCGGCCGCCCACATCCTGTCGACCCGCCGGGCGATCCGCTCGTCGAGTTCCGGACGTCCGACGTCGACTCCGATCTGGAGGGTTTCGTAGACGGAGTCGGGACCGGGGAGGTTGGCGGTGAAGGGACGGCCGGTGATCTCGACGACCTCCAGGGCCCGGACGATCCGGCGGCCGTTGCCGGGCAGGATCGCGCGGGCCGCCTCGGGGTCGACGGCGGCGAGCCGGGCGTGGAGCGCCCCGGGGCCGGACTCGGCCAGCTCCTCCTCCAGCCGGGCTCGCACGGCCGGGTCGGTGCCGGGGAACTCCAGGGCGTCGACGGCGCCGCGTACGTACAGCCCGGATCCCCCCACGAGCACAGGGGTGCGCCCCTGTGCGAGCAGGCGGTCGATCTCGGCACGGGCCAGGCGCTGGTACTCGGCGACGCTGGCGGTGACCGTGACGTCCCAGACGTCCAGGAGGCGGTGCGCGACGCCCTGGCGCTCCTCGCACGTCAGCTTGGCGGTGCCGATGTCCATGCCCCGGTAGAGCTGCATGGAGTCGGCGTTGATCACCTCGCCGCCGAGATGTCGCGCGAGGGCGACGCCCAGGTCGGACTTTCCGGCCGCGGTGGGTCCGACCACGGCGATGACGCGGGGGGTGGGGGGCGAACTGCTCACGGCCCAAGTCTCGCAAACGCACCGGGAGGACTCCGAGTGGGTTGCGGGGCGCCTCGCGCCGGGGGCCGTCGCCCGTCGCGAGGCCCCGCCCGCCGGCTCGCGGGCCGGACGCCCGGGGTGATGCCCACTCCGCTCCGCGGTGTGCGCGGGCTTCGCCCGCACAGGTAGAATCCTGGGTGGATATGGGGGTTTTCGCCGGTTTTCTCCGTAGTGCGGGGAAAGGCCACGCAGGGGTGGCCCGGCCGCCCTTCCGGCGGAGGCCACCGGGAGTCCGGGAGAACGGAGGTGACCGTCATGGGCATCAGGGAGAGGCTCAGGAACATGGCCGGTCGGCACGGTGGGAAGACCGGGGAGACCTCCGGCGACAGGCACCGGCGCCGCGCCGGGACACGTGACGCGAGGATCCAGGAGGCGCGGGAGCGGATGACCCGGGAGAGGGACGAGAAGGGGGACACCGCCGGCCCGGCCGCCTGAGCGGCCCGCCACGGTCCGGCGCCACACTGTGACGGGACGGGACGGGCCGGGCGCGCGGCGGTCTACGACCAGCTCGCCACCAGGTAGCCGACGCCGTAGGGCGCCTGGTCGTACAGCAGACGCCCCCGGAGCCCCGCGTCCTCGGCCGCGCCGGCCAGCACCTGCCAGCAGGCCCGGCCGGACGCCTTCAGCTCGTAGGCCAGCTCCTCGTCGAGGGCCAGCAGTCCTGCGGGGTCGGCGGCGCCCAGGGCGCGGGCCGCGTCCGTGTCGAAGGCGGGGGCACGCTCGTCGAAGTAGCCGGGGGCCTTGATCGTCCGGCAGGCGCTGCCGTCTCCCATCACCAGCAGCGCGAGGCGCTCCGCCGAGGCGGCCAGCTCCCGCCCGGCCCGCGCGCAGCGCTCCTTCGGCAGCGGCTCCCCCACGCCGAGCCCCTCCACGGGCGCCGCACTCCAGTCCGTGTGCCGCAACAGCCAGGCGCCCACGGTCAGGGACGGCGGCAGCGGATGCCCGGCGGGCGGGCCCTCGCCCAGCCGGACCTCCAGATCGACCCCGAAGGGACGGAGGGAGCCGGTGGCGCCCTGCGGATATCCGCCGCGGCCCGCGGGGTCCGCGGTTCCGACGACGACGAGCCGGTCGGGACGCGCGGCGGCCAGGACGGCGATCGCGTCGTGGCAGGCGGCTCGTGCCTCGTCCATCTCGTGCGCGGCGCCCCCCGCCACCTCGGGCACCAGCAGTGGCGGGCAGGGGCATACGGCGGCGGCGACAAGCATGGCGCGCAGCCTACCGCCGTACGCCCTCCCCGTGGTCGGGCGCACATGGGGCTCGCTCGCGTCCGGCCAGCGCACACCCGGCGCACAGCCGGAGCCGGCACGCCGGGCGTGTGCGCACCGGAAGACGGTGATGCTTCAGCAGGCGGTGCAGCCGTCCGGCGCCGCGGGCAGCGGCTCGGGAACGCCGACCGCCGGCAGCCCGAGCATCACCCCCCGGGGCCCGGCCGAGGGCGCGGCGTTGCGCCGCTCCCAGGCGTCCCCCGCGCGGGTGCGCCGCACCCCCAGCACCGCGCCCTCGGCCAGCAGGTGGTGCGGGGCGGCGTAGGTGACCTCGACGGTCGCCATGTCCCCCGGGCGCGGCACATCGGCGTCGGGGCGGGTGAAGTGCACCAGGCGGTTGTCGGGGGCGCGGCCGGACAGCCGGCGGGTGGCGCCGTCCTTGCGGCCCTCGCCCTCGGCGACCATGACCTCCAGCGTCCGCCCGACCTGCCTCTTGTTCTCCGCCCAGGAGATCTCCTCCTGGAGGGCCACCAGGCGCTCGTACCGCGCCTGGACGACCTCCTTGGGGATCTGCCCGTCCATCTCGGCGGCCGGAGTGCCGGGGCGCTTGGAGTACTGGAAGGTGAACGCCTGCGCGAAACGGGCCTCACGGACGACGTGGAGGGTCTGCTCGAAGTCCTCCTCGGTCTCGCCGGGGAAGCCCACGATGATGTCGGTGGAGATCGCGGCGTCGGGGATCGCGGCCCGGACCTTCTCGATGATGCCCAGGAAGCGCTCCTGCCGGTAGGAGCGCCGCATCGCCCTCAGCACGCGGTCGGATCCGGACTGCAGCGGCATGTGCAGCTGCGGCATCACGTTCTCCGTCCCGGCCATGGCGGCGATGACGTCGTCGGTGAAGTCGCGCGGATGCGGGGAGGTGAAGCGGACCCGCTCCAGACCCTCGACCCTCCCGCAGGCGCGCAGCAGCTTGGAGAATGCCTCGCGGTCGCCGATGTCGGACCCGTAGGCGTTGACGTTCTGCCCCAGCAGGGTGATCTCGGTGACGCCCTCGGCGACCAGCGCCTCGACCTCGGCGAGGATGTCGCCGGGGCGGCGGTCCTTCTCCTTGCCGCGCAGCGCGGGGACGATGCAGAACGTGCAGGTGTTGTTGCAGCCGACCGAGATGGAGACCCAGGCGGCGTACGCGCTCTCGCGCCGGGTCGGCAGTGTGGAGGGGAACGCCTCCAGCGACTCGGCGATCTCGACCTGCGCCTCCTGCTCGACGCGGGCGCGCTCCAGCAGCACCGGCAGACTGCCGATGTTGTGGGTGCCGAAGACCACGTCCACCCAGGGTGCGCGCCGCACGATGGTGTCGCGGTCCTTCTGCGCCAGGCAGCCGCCGACCGCGATCTGCATGCCCGGCCGGGAGGCCTTCCTCGGCGCGAGGTGGCCGAGGTTGCCGTACAGCTTGTTGTCGGCGTTCTCCCGCACCGCGCAGGTGTTGAAGACGACCACGTCGGCGTCGTCGGCGTCCCCCGGGGCCCGGACATAGCCCGCGTCCTCCAGCAGGCCCGACAGGCGCTCGGAGTCGTGGACGTTCATCTGGCACCCGTAGGTGCGCACCTGGTAAGTCTTCGCACTCATCTCAGCCGACAGGGTACGCGCTCCCGCCCCGCCCCGCCTCTCCCCTCCGCGCCCCGGTCCTGGCAGGATCGGGGCCATGGTCTCCGAGCACGTACGACGCCCGTGGGCACGGCGGCCGCTGACGGCCGCCGCGGCCTCGGCGGCCGTGCTCGTGCTGCTGGTGTGGTGGCTGCTGCCCGGCGGCGGCCCCGCGCCCGGCGGTCGGGCCGTCTTCACCACCGGCGCCCGCGGCGGGGTCTACGAACGCTACGGGGAACTGCTGAAGGAGCAGCTGGGCCGCGACCTGCCCGAGGTGGACGTGACCCTCGTGCCCAGTCAGGGTTCGGTGCAGAACATAGAGCGGCTGGTCTCCGGCGAGGCCTCCTTCACCATCGCCGCGGCCGACGCGGTCGCCGCGTACGTCAACTCCGGCGGAAGGGACGCCGACCGGCTGCGGGCCTGCGCGCGGCTGTACGACGACTACATCCAGCTCGTCGTCCCGGCCGACTCGTCGGTGCGCGCCGCCGAGGACCTGAAGGGGCTGCGGGTCGGGCTCGGACAGCGGCGCTCCGGGGTCAACCTGATAGCGGGCCGGCTGCTGAAGGCCGCCGGTCTGGACCCGGGCGAGGACATCCGGCCGGTGCTCCAGGGCATCGACCGGATGCCGGAGCTGCTGATCCGCGGGGAACTGGACGCCTTCTTCTGGTCGGGCGGGCTGCCGACCGGCGCGATCGAGGAGCTCGCGGAGGCCGCCCCGCTCCGCCTCGTCCCGCTGGGCGACCTGGTGCCGGTGCTGCACGCGCAGGAGCCTCAGACCCGTTCCTACCGGGCGGCCCTGATGCCCTCCGACGCCTATCCCGCCGTTCAGGACGGCAAGGCCGTCGAGACGATCGCGGTGGCGAACCTGCTGGTCACCATGGATGACACGGACGCCGCGCTGACCGAGGGGATCACCCGCTCGGTGATCAACAGCCGGGACCGCATCGGCCACGCGGTCCACGCCGCGCAGAAGGTGGACCTGCGCACGGCCATCTACACCCATCCACTGCCCCTGCACCTGGGAGCCGAGCGCTACTACCGCTCCGTGAAGTCCTGAACGGCTGCCCGGGGCGAGGGGGCCGTGAGGCCGACCCGGGCGCGGATACGGCGGGCGGTCCCGTCATCCGGCGTCCGGCGCGGACCGCGGCAGGCGGATCACCACGCGCAGCCCGTGCGGCTTGTTGCGGGCGAAGGAGATCTCCGCCCCGCCCGCGGCGAGCAGCGCGCGGGAGATGGACAGCCCCAGACCGGAGCCGGAGACGTTCTGGTGGCGGCCGCTGCGCCAGAAGCGGTCCCCGATCCGGTTCAGCTCGTCCTCGGTGAGTCCGGGCCCGTGGTCGGCGACCTCGACGGCCACCCTCCCGCCTCCGGCCGTGACGGAGAGCGTGACCGACTCCCCGGCGGGGGTGAACTTCACCGCGTTGTCCACGACCGCGTCCAGTGCGCTGGAGAGCGCGACCGGGTCCGCCCAGCCGGTCACCGCGCCCTGCCCGGCCGCGCGCAGCTCCACCCCCGCGCGGTCGGCGACCGGACGCCAGGCGGCGACGCGTTCGGCGGCGAGCGCGGCGATGTCGGTCAGCCGCGGGTCGGCGGGTGCGTGCTCGGCCAGGGCGAGGCCGAGGAGCCCGTCGAGCACCTGGGCCAGCCGTTTGCCCTCGGCCTGTACCGAGGCGATCTCCTCGTTGCCCTCGGGCAGCTCCAGCGCCAGCAGGTCGATGCGGAGCAGCAGGGCCGCCAGCGGGTTGCGCAGTTGGTGGGAGGCGTCGGCGACGAAGGCGCGCTGCTGTTCCAGGACGGTCTCGACGTGGTCGGCCATCTCGTTGAAGGAGCGGGCCAGGCGCTGGAGTTCCGGCGGTCCGCTCAGGGCGGCCACTCTGGAGGCCAGCCGTCCGGTGGCGATGTCGTGGCTGGCCCGGTCCAGGACCCGCACCGGTTTGAGGACCCAGCCGGTCAGCCGGACGGCGAGAGCGACGGCGACGAACATGGCGGCCGCCTCCCCGGCGGCCAGCGGCAGCCATCCGTGCAGGATGCGCGAGCGCATCGGTCCGGTGGGGGAGTCGGTGAGGACGACGGCGACGACGTCGCCGTCGCGGACGACCGGTGAGGCGACCGCGATCCGGCCGTCCTGCCAGGGCCAAACCTGGGGCGGGTCGTGACTGCGGCGCCCGGCCAGGGCCTCGTCGAAGGCCGCGTCGCCCTCCCCTTCGTCCGGGGGGCGCCAGGCCGCCGGGGCCGCGGCCATCGCGCTGCGGTCGCGGTAGAAGACGCCGGCTCTGATGCCGTAGAGGTCGTGGTAGCGGCTGAGTTCGTCGCGCAGGGTGGCCAGCCGCTCGTCCTGCTGGCGGGCCTCGGCGGTGGTGGGACTGCGGGCCGGGGGACGGGTGGTGACGTACTGGGCCAGGGAGGCGAAGCGCGCGGTGTCGTCGATGCGGTCGATGACGACCTGCTGCTGTTCGGCGGCGGCCATGCTCGCGGCGAGCGGGAAGCCGAGGGCCAGCAGGACACCGGCCATCAGGGCGATGAGGAGGGCGAGGAGGCGTGTGCGCACGACGGGCCGGTCCGCTTTCGTCCCGGTCCCGGTCTCAGCCGGTGGGGGCGACGAGCCGGTAGCCGACCCCGCGCACCGTCTCTATCAGGGCGGGCAGGGCCAGCTTGGAGCGGAGCGAGGCGATGTGCACCTCCAGGGTGCGGCCGGTGCCCTCCCAGTTGGTGCGCCAGACCTCGCTGATGATCTGTTCGCGACGGAAGACGACGCCGGGGCGCTGGGCGAGCAGCGCGAGCAGGTCGAACTCCTTGCGGGTCAGGGAGACCGCCTCACCGTGCACCGTGACCCGGCGGGTCTCGGTCTCGACGGTCAGCGCCCCCAGGCGCAGCTCCGCGGCCCCCGTTCCCCGAGCGCTCACGGTCTCCGCACCCGGGCTTCGGTCGGTGCCCGGCTCGCCCGGCGCACCGGCCGGAGCCGCGGCGGCGACGGGGACGGTGCGGCGGCTGACCGCGTGGATCCGGGCGAGGAGCTCGGCGGTGTCGTACGGCTTGACCACGTAGTCGTCGGCGCCGAGGTTGAGGCCGTGGACGCGGGAGCGCACATCGGCCCGCGCCGTGACCATGATCACCGGGGTGCTGGTCAGCCGGCGGATGCGGCCGCACACCTCGAAGCCGTCGATGTCGGGCAGGCCGAGGTCGAGCAGCACCACGTCGAAGGGGGGCGCGGCGCCGTCCGGAAGCAGGTACCGCAGGGCCTCCTCGCCTCCGCGGGCGTGCACCACGTCGAAGCCGTGCCGGGCGAGTACGGCGGACAGCGCCGCGGCCACGCGGTCGTCGTCCTCGACGAGCAGCAGTCTCATGGCCCCTCTCCTCCCCGGTGCTCCCCCGTGTGCCTTCCCGGGGCCTTCCGGGTGTGGCAGTCATCCACTCCGATCCGGCCCGGCGCGTCAAGACCCGGCGGGCCTCCTCTCCACGCGAACCCCCACGTTAAGCAGCCGATACGCCGACCGGTGAACCTTTCGGGCGATAAGTCCCTTTGCGGCTGGATCGTTATGCTCAAGTTCAGCTCAGATGGGATGACGCTGCTCAACGGTGGTCACTAAGGTCCCCTCAACCGACGAGGACGGAGCGAATGACGCCGATGAGCAACGTATCGGTGACCAAGGACGCCGCACCGACGGCGGAGAATCTGGTCGTCCTGGACAATGTCAACAAGCACTTCGGTGCCCTGCACGTCCTTCAGGACATCGACCTGACCATCGCGCGGGGCGAGGTCGTCGTCGTCATCGGGCCCTCGGGGTCCGGTAAGTCCACGCTGTGCCGCACCATCAACCGCCTGGAGACGATCGACTCGGGGACGATCCTGATCGACGGCAGGCCCCTGCCCGCCGAGGGCAGGGAACTGGCACGGCTCCGCGCCGATGTCGGCATGGTCTTCCAGTCGTTCAACCTCTTCGCGCACAAGACGGTGCTGGAGAACGTCATGCTGGGCCAGCTCAAGGTCCGCCGCATCGACAAGCAGGCGGCCGAGGAGAAGGCCCGCTCCCTGCTCGACCGGGTGGGCGTGGCCAACCAGGCCGACAAGTACCCCGCACAGCTCTCCGGCGGCCAGCAGCAGCGCGTGGCCATCGCCCGCGCGCTGGCGATGGACCCGAAGGTGATGCTCTTCGACGAGCCGACCTCCGCGCTCGACCCCGAGATGATCAACGAGGTCCTGGAGGTCATGCAGCAGCTCGCGCAGGGCGGCATGACGATGGTCGTCGTCACCCATGAGATGGGCTTCGCCCGCTCCGCGGCGAACCGGGTGGTCTTCATGGCCGACGGACGGATCGTCGAGGAGGCCACTCCCGACCAGTTCTTCAGCAACCCGCGCAGCGACCGCGCCAAGGACTTCCTGTCGAAGATCCTCCACCACTGAGCCGGCGACGGTTCAGCGGACTTTTGCACGATACGACTCCAGGGATGTTCACCATGACCCTCCGCAAGCCCGGCCTCATGGCCGCCACCGCCGTCGTTCTCGCCCTGACCGCCACCGCGTGCGGCGGCGGCGCCAGCGGCTCCGACGACGAGAAGATCAACATCGGCATCAAGTTCGACCAGCCGGGCCTGGGCCTGAAGACCCAGGACGGCGAGTACACCGGCTTCGACGTGGACGTGGCCAAGTACGTCGCCAAGGAGCTGGGCTACGACGAGAAGGACATCACCTGGAAGCAGGCCCCCAGCGCGGAGCGCGAGAACATGATCGTCAACGGTGATGTGAAGTTCATCGCCGCCACCTACACGATCAACGACGAGCGCAAGGAGCGGGTGGACTTCGCCGGCCCGTACTTCCTCGCCCACCAGGACCTGCTGGTGAGGAGCGACGACGACACCGTCCGGAGTGAGGGCGACCTCGACAGCAGCGAGATGAAGCTCTGCTCGGTCACCGGCTCCACCTCGGCGCAGAACGTCAAGAAGGACTTCGCGCCGGAGGCCAACCTGATCAACTACGGCGGTTACTCGGAGTGCCTGACCGGCCTGGAGAACAAGGCCGTCGACGCCCTGACCACCGACGACTCCATCCTGGCCGGTTACGCGGCGCAGGAGGAGCACCAGGGCAAGTTCAAGCTCGCCGGCCTCAGCCTCAGCGACGAGCCGTACGGCATCGGTCTGAAGAAGGGCGACACCGAGCTGCGGAAGAAGATCAACGACGCCCTCAAGAAGATGGTCGACGAGGGCGCCTGGGAAGAGGCCGCCAAGAAGCACTTCGGCCCGGCCAACTACGAGTACGAGCCCGCGCCGGAGATCACCGAGACGAACTGACGCCGTCCGCGGTGTGCCGCGGCCGTCCGCGGGCGGCGGCACACCGCACCTCCGACGGTGTCCGACGAGACGCCATCCGACGAGGCGAGAGCGCGGGAGAACGTGTTCGACTTTCTTGATTCCGGGCAGTACGACGTGCTCGGAGCCTTCTGGGTGACGGTGCAGCTCACCGTTTATTCGGCGATCGGATCCCTGGTGTGGGGAACGATCCTGGCCGCCATGCGGGTCAGCCCGGTACCGCTGATGCGCGCCTTCGGTACCGCCTACGTCAATGTCGTGCGGAACACCCCGCTGACGGTCATCATCCTGGCCGCCTCGCTGGGGTTGTTCCAGACACTGGGCATCACGCTCGCCGGCGGCAGCGACTTCGAGACGATCGGCTTCAGGCTCGCCGTGCTCGGACTGATCGCCTACCACGCCACCTTCGTGTGCGAGGCGCTGCGCTCGGGCATCAACACGGTGCCCGTCGGACAGGCCGAGGCGGCGCGCGCCCTGGGGCTGAGCTTCTTCCAGGTGCTGTTCCTCATCATCCTCCCGCAGGCGTTCCGCGCCGTCGTGGCGCCTCTGGCGAACGTCCTGATCGCCCTGACCAAGAACACCACGGTGGCGGCCGCCATCGGTGTGGCGGAGGCCGCGGCGCTGATGAAGACGATGATCGAGTACGAGAGCGACGCCATCTTCCTGGTCTCCGCGATGTTCGCCTTCGGGTTCGTTGTCCTGACACTCCCGACCGGCATGCTGCTGGGCTGGGTCAGCAAGCGCGTGGCGGTGAAGCGATGAGCAACCTCTCCGTTCTGTACGACGCCCCGGGCCCGCGGGCCCGGGCGCGCAACATCCTCTACTCCGTGGTGTTCCTGCTCCTCCTCGCCCTCGCCCTGTGGTGGGCGCTGGACACCATGGCAGACAAGAACCAGCTCGAGGCGGCGAAGTGGAAGCCGTTCGTCGCCGACGGCCGGGTGTGGACGACGTATCTGATCCCCGGCCTGCTCAACACCCTCAAGGCCGCGGCCCTGTCGATCGTCATCGCGCTCCCGCTGGGTGCGCTGTTCGGCCTGGCCCGGCTGTCGGACCACCGGTGGGTCCGTGTCCCCGCCGGCGCCGTGGTGGAGTTCTTCCGCGCCATCCCGGTGCTGCTGATGATGTTCTTCGCCAACGCGGCGTACGCACAGTTCACCGACCTCTCCTCCGATGTGCGCCCGCTGTACGCCGTGGTGACGGGGCTGGTGCTCTACAACGCCTCGGTCATCGCGGAGATCGTGCGGGCGGGCATTCTGTCGCTGCCCTCGGGCCAGACGGACGCGGCCAAGGCCATCGGCATGCGCAAGGGCCAGATCATGTTCTACGTGCTGCTGCCGCAGGCGGTCACGGCGATGCTGCCGGCGCTGGTCAGCCAGCTCGTGGTGATCGTCAAGGACACCGCGCTGGGCGGCGCGCTGCTGGGTTACATGGAGTTGCTCAGCCAGGTGCGGGTGATCACCGCCAACTACGGCGCCAACACCATCGCGGCCTTCACCGTGATCGCGCTGCTCTTCATCGCGCTGAACTTCCTCCTCACCAGCTTCGCGAGCCGGCTCGAGGCGCGGCTGCGGCGCGGCAAGCGGTCCACCGGGGTCGTACTGGGCGGCGACGACACGGAGATGGAGTTCGACGAACCCCACGTCGAGCCCCACGCCCGGAAGTAGCCGCGCGGGCTCCTTCCGCGCCCGCCGTACGTCCACTGCCTGTGCCCCCGTCGCTTGACGGGGGCACAGGCAGTGGGTTGCATACGACGTGTGATCGTGTACCGGGCTCCATCGGCTCCACCCCCCCTCCTCTCCCCCGACCGTGACAACCGCCCGTACCGTGAGGACTGTGAGGGCCGCCCGTCGTGGACCCGGTGATCGTCGTCGGCGCGGGGCCTGTCGGGCTGGCGCTGGCACTGGCGCTCTCGCGCCACGGTGTGCCGTCGGTCGTACTGGACGGCGGTGACGGCGAGGTGGAGCAGCGCACGGCGCGCACCTGCGTCCTGCGGCAGGACACGGCGGCGTACGCGGCGGCGCTGGGCGGCGCCCGGTGGGCGGCGTGGCGCACCGAGCGGCGGCGGCAGCCGGTGCGGCGTGTCGAGTTGGACGTCCGGACCTCGCCGGTGCACATACAGCAGTACGCGCTGGAACGGGGCATGCGGGCCGCGCTGGAACGCGATCCGCTGGCCGAGATCGTCACCGGGGCCCGTCTGGACGAGCTGGAGCAGGACGAGCGCGGGGTGTCGGCGCACACCCGCGGCGCTCCCGGCTCCCCCGGTGTGCGGTGGCGCGGCAGTTATCTGGTGGGCTGCGACGGCGCCCGCTCCACGGTGCGCAAGCTGCTGGAGATCCGCTTCCCCGGACGTACCTCCGTCGAGCGGCACGCGGTGGCGGCCCTGCGCGTGGAACTGCCCTGGGACGGCGAGGCGCTGCTGCACCGCGATGTGCCCGGCGGTGAGAGCGAGGTGGTGGCGCGTCCGCTGCCCAACGGTGTGTGGCGCCTGGACTGGCTGCTGCCGCCGCGCGGCGACCTGGTCACCCCTGACGCGCTGCTGGCCCGGATACGCGACACCCTGGCCGCATGGTGCGAGGACACCCCGCCCCCCTACGAACTGCTGGACACCGGCGTGCACATCGCCCACCAGCGGCTGGCGCGGCACTGGCGCTCGGGCCGGGCCTTCCTGGCCGGGGACGCGGCGCACCTGCTGGGGGCGCTGGGCAGCCAGCCGGTCGACGAGGGACTGCGGGACGCGGCCAATCTGGCCTGGAAGCTGGCGCTGTGCCTGCGCGGCCAGGCGCCCGCAGAACTGCTCGACAGCTACGAGGCCGAGCGCCGCGGCGCGATGAGGGCCCGGCTGCGTGCCCTCGACCAGGCGCTGCCTCTGGTACGCGGGGGTGGGGGGCTGCGCACCCTGCTGTCCGGCGCTTCACGGGGGCACCTGGAGCTGCTGACGGACGGGCACCTGGGGCAGGGGCCGCTGGGCGCGCCCCCGTGCTACGGGTATTCGCCGCTGGCGCCCGGGCAGGACGCCGCTCCCGGGGCGCTCGCGGTCGGGACCGAGCCGGGGTCCCCCGTACGGGACGTGCCGGTGACGGCTCTGGACGGGACGCGGGGGCGGTTGTGGGAACGGCTGGGCGGTGATCTGCTGGTACTGCTGGTCGCGCCCGGCACCCGTGTGTGGGACAGCCGCCACTGGCTGTCGGCCGGGCTGATGCCGGAGCTGGCCGCCGTGGTGGAACGGCTGCCGGTGCCCGCGGAGCTGCTGGTGGCCGAGGGCTATCCGGGCGCGGTCGCCCATACCGCCCTGGTGATCCGCCCGGACGGGCATCTGGTGACCGCGCTGCCCGGCGCCCGGACCGGTGAGTTGCGCGCCTGTGTGGACGGGGTGCGCGGCGTCCTCCCGGCCGGGGACGCCGCCGGTGCGGTGGACCGCGACTGAGCCGGCGCCGCTTCCCCGCCCTCCACCGCGGCGCCCGGACCACCGGCACCGGATACGACGGCGCGGTGACCCTGCTCCCGGATCCCGGAACCGCACGGCGCCGCTTCACCACCGTCACCTTTCTCTTCTGGCTCCCCGTCGGTCTCGGCCTGCCCGCTCAGGTGCTGCTGCTGGGCGAGCGCGGCATGAGCCTGACCGCCGTCGCCGGACTCTTCGCCCTGCACTCACTGACCGTCACCGCGCTGGAGCTCCCCACCGGCGGCCTGTCCGACGTCCTCGGCCGTCGCATCGTGCTGGCGGCCGCGGGGGTGCTCAACACGGCTGCCATGACATTGCTGGCGCTGGGCACCGCCGTGTGGGTCCTCGCCCTGGCCATGGTCCTGATGGGTGCGGGTCGCGCACTGTCCAGCGGCCCCGCCGAAGCCTGGTACGTCGACACCGTGCAGGCTCACTCCGGGCCCGGCGCGGAGTTGCGCACCGGGCTGGCCCGGGGCGGCACCGCGTCCGCAGCGGCCCTGGCCGTGGGGACCCTGTGCGGCGGCGGACTGCCCTGGCTGCTGGGGCTCGGACCGGACGTGGGCACCCGGCTGAGCGATGCCACTTCCCATCTGGTGCTGCCGCTGTCGGTACCGCCGCTGCTGGGCGCGGCCGTCGGGGTGATCTTCACGGTGTACGTCCTGACCGCCCTGCCCGAGCCGCCCCGCCCTCGCGGCGGCATACGGGAGGTGGTGCGGAACGTGCCGGCCACCGTGCTGGGCGGTCTGCGGCTGGGAGCGGGCAATTCCCTGGTCCGCCGTGTGTTGTTGAGCGCCGCGGCGGCGGGGACCGCCCTGGCCGCCGTCGAGCTGCTGGCACCGGGGCGCTCCGCCGATCTGACGGGCGCGCCCGAGTCGGGTGCGCTGCTCTTCGCGGCGCTCGCCTGCGCCGGCTTCGTCTGCACCGGTCTGGGCAGCCACTGCGCCCCACTGGCCGCCCGCCTGACCGGCGGCGGTGAGCGTGGTGTCCTGGCCGGCCTCGGACTCGGCGCCACGGGCATGGTGCTGCTCGGGGTGACCGTGCTGTGGTCCGGTCCGGTCGCCCTGTCCCTGGCGGCTGCCGGTTACGCCCTGGTCTATCTCGGCCTCGGCGCCGCCGGCCCCAATAAGAACGAGTTGCTGCACCGCCAGGTCGGCAGTTCGGGCCGCGCCACCGCTCTGTCCGTGCAGTCCCTGGCCCTGCAGCTGGCCGGTGCGCTCGCCGGTCTGATGGCAGGCGCCCTGCCACCCGGTCCGCTGCCCTGGCTGGTCTGCGGCATGGTCCTCCTGGCAGGCGCCCTGTTGTGGACGCGTACCACGACGGACGGGATCACACCGCGCCGTCCGGGGTCCGCTCCCTCCGCGGCCCCCGATGGAACCGGATCCGTCTCGGCCCCGGTGGCCGCTCCCTGAAACGGCGCCGTCCTCCCCTGCCGCCCGGTTCCCTCCCGAAGCGGGTCCGCGGGTGCCGCCCCGAGAGCCTGCTTCAGTCCGCGCCGTACAGCGGATACTCCTCCACGTCCTCCCCTTCCGCTTCCAGCGCCTCCCTCACGACCCTGAGGGCGAGTCCTTCGGGGTAGCCCTTGCGCGCCAGCATCCCGGCGAGCCGACGCAGCCGCCTGTCGCGCTCCAGGCCTTTGGTGGCACGGAGCTTGCGCTCCACCAGGGCTCGGGCGGTCCGCTCCTCCTGCTCCTGGTCCAGCTGCTCCACCGCGTGGCCGATCAGCTCGGTTTCCACGCCCTTGTGCCGCAGTTCCCGGGCGAGGGCCCGGCGGGCGAGGCCCCGGCCATGGTGACGGGACTCCACCCAGGCGTCGGCGAACGCCGCGTCGTCGATCAGCCCGACCTCCTCCAGTCGGGAGAGCACCGACTCGGCGATGTCATCGGGGATCTCCCGCTTGCGCAGTGCGTCGGCGAGCTGCCCGCGAGTGCGCGGCGTTCCGGTGAGCAGGCGCAGGCAGATCGCCCTCGCTCGCTCCTCCGGGTCTGCCCACGGCTCCCCCTGACGTCCCGCCACGGCTCAGCTCTTGGCCGCTGCGGTGCTCTTGACCGCCTTGGCACGCGTCGCCGGCGCGGGCACCGTCTTCGCCGCCGCGGCCGGGGCGGCCTCGGCTCCGGCCGCGTCCGGCTCACTCCCGGGGGCCTCGGCCTTCGCCCCGATGCCGAGCTTCTCCTTGATCTTCTTCTCGATCTCGTCGGCCAGATCCGGATTGTCACGCAGGAAGTTGCGGGCGTTCTCCTTGCCCTGCCCCAGCTGATCACCCTCGTAGGTGTACCAGGCACCCGACTTGCGGATGAAGCCGTGCTCCACCCCCATGTCGATCAGCCCGCCCTCCCGGCTGATCCCCACCCCGTAGAGGATGTCGAACTCCGCCTGCTTGAACGGCGGCGCCACCTTGTTCTTGACCACCTTCACCCGGGTGCGGTTGCCCACCGCCTCGGTGCCGTCCTTGAGCGTCTCGATCCGGCGGATGTCCAGCCGCACCGAGGCGTAGAACTTCAGCGCCCGCCCACCGGTGGTCGTCTCCGGCGACCCGAACATCACCCCGA
>NZ_JBXUOY010000084.1:0-18447 GCF_057196705.1 Streptomyces sp. ATLC9
GGCCCGCACCCCCTTCAAGGGGGTGCGGGCCCGCGCCGTGCTGTGTGGGCCGTGTGGGCCGTGTCAGCCGGCGAGCAGCTCGCGCGCCAGGCGGGCGGTCTCGGACGGCGTCTTGCCGACCTTCACGCCCGCGGCCTCCAGGGCCTCCTTCTTCGCCTGGGCGGTGCCGGAGGAGCCGGAGACGATGGCGCCGGCGTGGCCCATGGTCTTGCCCTCGGGGGCGGTGAAGCCCGCGACGTAGCCGACGACCGGCTTGGTGACGTTGGCCTTGACGAAGTCCGCGGCCCGCTCCTCGGCGTCGCCGCCGATCTCGCCGATCATCACGATCAGGTCGGTGTCGGGGTCGGCCTCGAACGCCTTGAGGGCGTCGATGTGGGTGGTGCCGATGATCGGGTCGCCGCCGATGCCGACGCAGGTGGAGAAGCCGAGGTCGCGCAGCTCGTACATCATCTGGTACGTCAGCGTGCCGGACTTCGAGACCAGGCCGATGCGGCCCGGCTTGGTGATGTCGGCCGGGATGATGCCCGCGTTGGACTGGCCGGGGGTGATCAGACCGGGGCAGTTCGGGCCGATGATGCGGGTCTTGTTGCCCTTGGAACCGGCGTGGGCCCAGAACTCGGCGGTGTCGTGGACGGCGATGCCCTCGGTGATCACCACGGCGAGCGGGATCTCGGCGTCGATCGCCTCGATGACCGCGCTCTTGGTGAACTTCTCCGGGACGAAGACGACGGTGACGTCGGCGCCGGTGGCCCGCATGGCCTCCTTGACCGTGCCGAAGACGGGTACCTCGGTCCCCTCGAAGTCGACGGTCGTGCCCGCCTTGCGCGGGTTGACGCCGCCGACGATGTTGGTGCCGGAGGCCAGCATGCGCCGGGTGTGCTTCTGGCCCTCGGAGCCGGTCATCCCCTGGACGATGACCTTGCTTTCCTTGGTGAGGAAGATAGCCATTGTTGTCGGTGTCCTCGTCCTTCGTTACTTCGCGGCCAGCTCGGCGGCACGCTCGGCGGCGCCGTCCATGGTGTCCACCTGCTGCACCAGCGGGTGGTCGGCATCGTTCAGGATCTTGCGGCCCAGCTCCGCGTTGTTGCCGTCGAGGCGCACCACCAGCGGCTTGGTGACGTCCTCGCCCTTGGACTTCAGCAGCTCCAGGGCCTGCACGATGCCGTTGGCGACGGCGTCGCAGGCGGTGATGCCGCCGAAGACGTTGACGAAGACGGACTTGACGTCCGGGTCGCCGAGGATGATCTCCAGGCCGTTGGCCATGACCTCGGCGGAGGCACCGCCGCCGATGTCGAGGAAGTTGGCGGGCTTGACGCCGCCGTGGTTCTCACCGGCGTAGGCCACGACGTCCAGGGTGCTCATGACCAGGCCCGCGCCGTTGCCGATGATGCCGACCTGGCCGTCGAGCTTGACGTAGTTCAGGCCCTTGGCCTTGGCGGCGGCCTCCAGCGGGTTGGCCGCGGCCTTGTCCTCCAGGGCGGCGTGGTCCGGCTGGCGGAACTCGGCGCCCGCGTCCAGGGACACCTTGCCGTCCAGCGCGATGATCCGGCCGTCGCCGGTCTTGACCAGCGGGTTCACCTCGACGAGGAGGGCGTCCTCCTTGACGAAGACGGTCCACAGCTTCTGCACCGCGTCGACGATTCCGTCGGCGACGTCGGCCGGGAACCTCGCGGCCTCGACGATCTCGCGGGCCTTGGCCTCGGTGACACCCTCGACGGCGTCCACCGGGATCCTGGCCAGGGCCTCGGGCTTGGTGGCCGCGACCTCCTCGATGTCCATGCCGCCCTCGACGGACGCCATCGCGAGGAAGGTGCGGTTGGCGCGGTCCAGCAGGAAGGAGACGTAGTACTCCTCCGCGATGTCCGCGGTCTGGGCCAGCATCACCTTGTGGACGGTGTGGCCCTTGATGTCCATGCCCAGGATCTGGCCGGCCTTCTCGACCGCGTCGTCCGGGTCGGAGGCCAGCTTCACACCGCCGGCCTTGCCCCGGCCACCGGTCTTGACCTGCGCCTTGACGACCGCGCGACCGCCGAGTCGCTCGGTCGCCTCGCGCGCCGCCTCGGGCGTGTCGATGACTTCACCGGCCAGCACCGGTACGTCATGCTTGGCGAAGAGATCCCTCGCCTGGTACTCGAACAGGTCCACGCGCGTCCGTCCCTAGTTGTGGTGTCGCGGTTCGTTGTCAGCGTGGGCGTGCCGCGTGGCCGCGGCGTCTGCGGGGCGCGCGGCATGTCCGCCTTGCAGGTTAGTCGTGTCGGTGTGCCCGGCATAAATCGCAGCTCACACCCGTGCGGTGACAACCGTCACAGACACCGCCCTCCGGACCGGGCGGAGGCCGTCCGCGGACGGATTGTCAGTGGCGGCTCGTACGGTCGTTTCCATGGTTCACCGCACAGAGAGCGAGCTCGTGTTTCCGGTCGGTGAGAACTGCGGCGTCGGTGGCGACGACAACCACGCGTCCGTACGGGGAGAGCGAGGGGCACATGGGCACAGGGGGATCGCGGAGGCCCGCGGAGCGGTGCCGGACGCCGGCGCCTGACGCCGGCGCCTGACGCCGCGTCCGCGAAAGCGGCGAGCCGAAGGCGACGGAGGGGCTGCGGCCACCGGGAAGGCCGACCGCCTGGCTCCGCCGGCCGCGGTCCCGGACGAACCGGAGGACGGCTCACCGGGCGCCGCCGCCTCCCCGGGGACCGGCTCGTACGCCGAGCGGGTCAGGCGGCCACGGAACGCACGTGGGAGCGCACCCACTCCACCACTTCGCCGGTGGGCGCGCCGGGGGTGAAGATCTCGGCGACCCCCTGCGCCTTGAGCGGGGCGATGTCGCCCTCGGGGATGATGCCGCCGCCGAAGACCTTGATGTCCTCCGCGTCGCGCTCCCGCAGCAGCTCCAGAACCTTGGCGAAGAGCGTGTTGTGGGCGCCGGAGAGGATGGACAGGCCGATCGCGTCGGCGTCCTCCTGGATCGCGGTGTCCACGATCTGCTCGGGTGTCTGGTGCAGGCCGGTGTAGATGACCTCCATACCGGCATCGCGCAGCGCCCGTGCGATCACCTTGGCGCCGCGGTCGTGGCCGTCGAGACCCGGCTTGGCGACCACCACGCGGATCGGACCCGACACACCCATCACTGCCTCCCAAAACGACTGCGGCCCGGCCGGCCCGTCCGGCCGTCTGTCGGCGGACGGTTACCCGGTGAACGAACGTTATCGTCAGCATCCCCCACCCGGCAGTCCCGCGGCGGGGAGGGAGGGGCAAATCACACGGACACCCCGGCCCTCACCGCCCGGCTCCCGGGAATCCGCGGCTGGCTCCCGGACGGCCCGCACCCACCGCGTTCCCGCGATCCGCCTCCACCCTGCATCAGACCCCCTCCCGGGGGGCATACGACCACATATGCCCGGCGCGTGCCACCGGACGCGCCACCGGGGAGGAGGTCACCGGCCATGAGGGTCTCCAGGGTGCTGTCCTCCTCGTCCGGCTCGTTCCTCGGCGCCCTGCCGCTGTCCCTGATCCCCTTCGCCCCGCGTGAGCTGCGGGCCGCCGCGCTGGAGGCAGCCTCCCTGGCGAGCCGCACCCTGCTCTACCCCGCGGGCATGGCACAGGAGCGGTGCGCACCGGCTCCGCCGGCGGGCGGAGCCGGGCAGGACGGGCTGGTGCGCCCGGGCTCCCCGCCCGAGGGAAGGCGGGGCAGGGCGGAGACCGGCGACACGGGCAGCCGTGAGGGGGAGGACTGCCCGCCCGTGCTGCTGCTGCACGGCTTCATCGACAACCGCTCGGTGTTCACACTGCTGCGCCGCTCACTGGTGCGCAACGGCTGGCGCGACATCCGCGCCTTCAACTACTCCCCCCTCACCTGCGACGTCCGCTGCGCCGCGGAGCGCCTGGCCGAGTACGTCGACGAGGTGTGCGCGAGCACCGGCCGCCGCCGCATCGACGTGGTCGGGCACAGCCTGGGCGGTCTGATCGCCCGCCACTACGTCCAGCGGATGGGCGGCGACGCCCGCGTCCGCACCCTGGTGACCCTCGGCACCCCGCACTCCGGCACCCGGGTGGCGCCGCTGATGTCGGCCCACCCGATCGTGCGCCAGCTCCGGCCGGACTCCGATGTGATCGAGGAGCTGGCCCGTCCCGCGCCGGGCTGCCGCACTCGCTTCGTGGCCTTCTGGAGCGATCTGGACCAGCTCATGGTCCCCGTGGAGACCGCCCGGATCGACCACCCCGACCTGGATTCCCGCAGTGTGCGCGTGAGCGGTCTGGGACATCTGACGCTCCCCGCGCACTGGGAGGTCGCCGCCGGGATCCGGCGGGAACTGACCGCGGGGGCGCCGCACCGCGGAGAGCGGACGGGGCGGGCGGAGCCGGGATCCGCCGGAGCCGCCTGACCGGCCGCGCCGGGCCCTCCGCACCGGATTCCCGCGCCACCGCCTCCGGGAATACGCCCTCACCGTTTCCGCGCATACCCGTATCCCCCTCTCCCCGCACGGGAATTCCCGGCTTCCGGTACCGATTCGACGCCTTCCGGCACCCGCTTTATTCGAACTTATTTCGAACGCGCGGCCAAGTACTGATCCGTAGTCCACCGAAAGGCGACCGAATGCCCGTTTCCCGGCCGTCCGAAACCTGCCGAAGATTGTCGCCGTCGCATACCGCCGGGTACAGTCGCCGCACTGCTCCGCCCCTGTCGTCGAGGCGAAAGAGAAGTTGGTGGTGAACGACCGTCACCTGTCGGGAGTCTCGACCCCCGCCGATTCCCCCGCCGACTCCTCGTACGGCCTCCACGGCTCCCCGTACGACCAGTCCGCATACGGCTACCAGGGATCGCAGGACACCCCGTACGGCTACGTCACCGGCACCTCCGACGCCCTCGGCGCCGCGTCGTACGGCGACGGCGATCCGCTCTTCGGGGCGATGCCGGACGACACCTCCCGGGACTCCGCCGGCCGGCAGTTCCCCTCGGGCGACGGCTGGACCGGGGACACCGGGCAGCACACGGTGTACGAGGGCCACCCCGCTGACTCCTGGGCACACCCCCCGTCGCAGCCGGCCGACTCCCCGGACGGCGGCCACGGCTGGGCGGAGACCGGCTACGGCACGGGCGTGCACACCGGCCCGGCGGCCTCACCCGAAGCCCCCTGGACCGGGGACACCGGGCAGCACACGGTGTACGACGGCTACCCCGCCGACTCCTGGGGCGAACCGGCTTCCCGCCCCGCGGGGGAATCCGGGGCCGGCGACGGTCGGCTCCACGGCGAGCACACCGAGTACACCGAGTACACCGAGTACGGCCAGTACACCGAGTACGGCGACGGCACCGGATACGGCGGATACGGCGCCCACCCCTCGGCCGACGCGGACGGAACCGGCTCCTTCCCCGCGTCCGAACCCGAACCCGGCCACGAACCGGCCGATTCCACCGAGTTCACCGAGTTCGAGGACCCCACCGAGCGGCCCGGCTCCCCCGAACCCCTCGACCTCCCCGGCTCCGCCGGGCCGGAGGAGCCCGAGGAGGATCCGCGGAGGTCCGGGCCGTCCGCACGTCCGGCGGGTTCGCGCCGCCGCCGTTCCGCACGGCCGAAGCGCTCGGCGCTGCTCACCGTCGCCGTGCCGTCGGTCTGCGTCATGGGCGTGACCGCCGTGGCCGCCGCCTCCGTCAGCGGCGCCGGCGACGAGGCCGAGGAGACCACCGCCCAGGCCGCCCCCGAAGCCGCCTCCGCGGTCAAGTCCAGCGCGGCCAACAGCAAGCTCGACACCCAGCTCGCCGGGCTCTCCGACGAGGCCGAGGGCTTCGCCGACCGTGCCAGCCGCACCCAGGAGCGCATCGACCTCAAGGAGCGTCAGGAGGCGGAGCGCAAGCGCAAGGAGGCCGAGGCCGCCCGCAAGGAGGCGATGCGTCCCAAGTTCGCGCTCCCGGTGGCCCAGCACGGGCTCAGCGCGTACTACGGGCAGGCCGGCATCAACTGGGTGTCGCTGCACACGGGCCTCGACTTCCCCGTCGCCTACGGCACCCCGGTCATGGCCGCCACCGACGGCACGGTCAGGACCCAGTGGCACAGCGCCTACGGCAACATGGCGATCGTGACCGCGCCCGACGGGACCGAGACCTGGTACTGCCATCTGAGCAGCACCCGGATCCGCTCCGGTCACGTCAAGGCCGGCGACACCATCGCCTACGCGGGCAACTCCGGCAAGTCCACCGGCCCCCATCTGCACTTCGAGGTGCGGCCGGGCGGCGGAGCGGCCATCGACCCGCTGCCCTGGTTCCGCGCCAAGGGTCTCGACCCCACCTGATCCGGCCCCGCTCCCGGCCGACGCACCGTCGGCGCGTCGGCCATGGCCGCGGCCGGTGCGCGGCCACGGGCCTCACGCCTCCCTCAGAGCTTCTCCACCGGGGCATAGCGCAGCAGCAGCCGCTTCGGCTTGTCCCCGCCGAAGTCGATCGTCGCCTCCGCGTTGTCCCCGCTGCCCTTCACGGCCACGACCCTGCCCAGCCCGAAGCTGTCGTGCGTCACCCGGTCCCCCGCCTCCAGTGCGACGGCCGGCCGGTCCTTGGCCCGGCCCGTGGCGAAGCCGCTCGGACCGCGCCGCCGCGAGGCCGCCGTGCCGGACGGGAACGACGACGACGGGGAGGACGCCGTCGAGGACAGCCCGCCGCCCCTCGCCCCTCCGCCCGGCGCGGCCATCGGCCCCGTCCGCTTCCACTCCAGGTACTGCTCCGGGATCTCCTCCAGGAAGCGGGAGGGCGGGTTGTACGCGGGCTGCCCCCATGCGCTGCGCATCGCCGAGCGCGTGAGGTAGAGCCGCTCGCGCGCCCGCGTGATGCCGACGTACGCCAGCCGCCGCTCCTCCTCCAGTTCCTTGGTCTTGCCCAGGGTCCGCATGTGCGGGAAGACACCGTCCTCCATCCCGGTCAGGAAGACGACCGGGAACTCCAGGCCCTTGGCGGTGTGCAGCGTCATCAGCGTCACCACGCCCGAGCCCTCGGCGTCCTCGTCGGGGATCTGGTCGGAGTCGGCGACGAGCGCCACCTGCTCCAGGAACTCCGCGAGCGTGCCCGGGTTCTCGCCGCGGTCCTGCTCGAACTCCAGCGCCACGGCGGCCAGTTCCTGGAGGTTCTCCACCCGGGTCTCGTCCTGCGGATCGGTGGACGCCTGAAGCTCCGCCAGGTATCCGGTGCGTTCCAGCACCGCCTCCACCACGGTCGCCGGCCCTGCTCCGGACTCCACGACCGTGCGCAGGTCGTCCATCAGCGTGTTGAAGCGCTTGACGGCGTTGGCCGAACGGGCCGCCATGCCGTACGCCTCGTCGACCCGGCGCAGCGCCTGCGGGAAGGTGATCCTCTCGCGCAGCGCCAGCGCCTCGATCATCGCCTCGGCCCGGTCGCCGATGCCGCGCTTGGGCACGTTGAGGATGCGGCGCAGCGGCACCGCGTCCTCGGGGTTGGCCAGCACCCGCAGGTACGCCAGGACGTCGCGGACCTCCTTGCGCTCGTAGAAGCGCACCCCGCCGACGACCTTGTACGGCAGGCCGACCCGGATGAAGACCTCCTCGAAGACACGGGACTGGGCGTTGGTGCGGTAGAAGACGGCGACGTCGCCCGCCTTCGCCTCGCCCTCGTCCGTCAGCCGGTCGATCTCCTCGGCGACGAACTGCGCCTCGTCGTGCTCGGTGTCGGCGACGTAGCCCGTGATGCGCGAGC
Organism: Streptomyces sp. ATLC9; assembly: GCF_057196705.1. NCBI lineage: Bacteria > Bacillati > Actinomycetota > Actinomycetes > Kitasatosporales > Streptomycetaceae > Streptomyces > Streptomyces sp. ATLC9. The sequence continues at coordinate 7,694 of NZ_JBXUOY010000084.1, forward strand.
CCGCCCCGGCGTCGGTCCACAGGTTCTTCGGACGGCGGTTCTCGTTCCGCTCGATGACGGCGTTGGCGGCCGAGAGGATGGTCTGGGTGGAGCGGTAGTTCTGCTCCAGCAGGATGGTGGTCGCGTCCGGGTAGTCCTCCTCGAACTGGAGGATGTTGCGGATGGTGGCGCCGCGGAACGCGTAGATCGACTGGTCGGCGTCGCCGACCACGCACAGCTCGGCGCGCCCGCCGCCGGCCGTGCCCTCCTCCGCGCCGGCCGTCCCCGCCGCGCCGCCGTCCACGCCCACCAGTTCCCTGATCAGGGTGTACTGGGCGTGGTTGGTGTCCTGGTACTCGTCGACCAGCACATGGCGGAAGCGGCGGCGGTAGTGCTCGGCGACGTCGGGGAACGCCTGGAGCAGGTGCACCGTCGTCATGATGATGTCGTCGAAGTCCAGGGCGTTGGCCTCGCGCAGCCGCGCCTGGTACATCGTGTACGCCTCGGCCAGCGTCTTCTCGAAACCGTCACTCGCCCGCGCCGCGAAGTCCTCCTCGTCGACCAGCTCGTTCTTCAGGTTCGACACCTGGGCGCTGAACGACTTGGGCGGGAAGCGCTTGGGGTCCAGATCCAGGTCGCGGCAGACCAGTGCCATCAGGCGGCGGGAGTCGGCGGCGTCGTAGATCGAGAAGCTGGAGGTGAAGCCGAGCTTCCTGCTCTCGCGCCGCAGGATGCGCACGCACGCGCTGTGGAAGGTGGAGACCCACATCGACTGCGCGCGCGGGCCGACCAGCTCCGCCACGCGCTCCTTCATCTCGCCCGCGGCCTTGTTGGTGAAGGTGATCGCGAGGATCTCGCCGGGGTGGACGCCGCGCGCGCCCAGCAGGTGCGCGATGCGGTGGGTGAGCACCCGCGTCTTGCCGGACCCGGCGCCCGCGACGATCAGCAGGGGCGAGCCGGTGTGCACCACGGCCGCGCGCTGCTGGTCGTTGAGCCCCTCCAGCAGGGCGGCCGGATCGACGACGGGACGGGCCGCGCCGTTGCCGTAGTGGGCGTCGCGCGCCCCGCCCGTGCCGAAGGCGCCCGCGAAGAGGTCGTCGGGGACGTCGTCCTTGGGCGGTGCGGACGTCTCCTCCGGCGGAGGCGGCGGCTCCTCGTCCCCGGAGGGCTCGAGGTCGGCCAGGAAGCTGTCGTCGAAGAGGCTGCTCATCGCCGTCGAGTCTAGGACGCCGTGCCGCCGCCTCCGCACCGGCCAGGGCGGAGGCGGCCGGGACGAAAGGGCCTGGTGGCGGGGGAGGCTCCCGAAACGGACGATAACCGACCGATAACGAATTGGTTTCGGGATATACCGAACACCGGTCTTCACAGGGGCCCCACCGGTGCTCTACGGTCCAGCGTCAGGCGGCCCGGACCCCTCGCCGGCGACAGCGCCGGCACGGGCGGCCTCCGCCGAGCCAGGCCGTGCGGCCGGGGCCGGGGACCCACTCCCCACGGGGCGAATCGGGCCCGCTGGCCCGTAGGGCGGGACTTCCGGCGCCCGAGCCCGTCAGCCGGCCCGGTAGGCGGTGTTCCACGGAAGGAGCGCTCGCCTTGGCGTCGCACCGCAGACCGCGCACCCCCCTGCTGTCCCCGGCCTCCCGGCGCGGAACGGTCGGGTTCACCACCGCCGCCGTCGCCTCCGCGACCCTTCTCTCCCAGAGCCCGGCCCAGGCTTCGCCCGGGGACGGCCGTCCCTCGATCGAGGAGGTCCGCGAGCGGGTGGACGCGCTGTACCGGGAGGCGGGCGGCGCGACGCAGAAGTACAACGCGGCCAAGGAGAGGGCGGACGAGCAGCGCGAGAAGGTCGACCGGCTCCTCGACGAGGCCGCCGAGCGCGCGGACAGGCTCAACGACGCCCGGAGGAAGCTGGGCGGCTACGCCACCGCGCAGTACCGCACCGGAGGGGTCTCCGGCACCGCGGTGCTGCTGCTGTCCGACAACCCCCAGGACTTCTTCGGCCGCAAGCACCTGATGGACCGGATCACCGACCGCCAGCGGCAGGCCGTCGACGACTACCGGGACGAACAGCGCGCGGCCGAGAGGAAGCGGTCGGAGGCCTCGGCGAGCCTGGCCGAACTCACCGACGCCCGGAAGAAGCTGGCGGACAGCAAGAAGACCGTCCAGGGCAAGCTGGCGCGGGCCCGCGAGCTGCTGTCGGAGCTGACCGCCGAGGAGAAGGCCCGCCTGGCCGCGCAGGAGCGCGAGAGGCAGGAGGAGGCCCGCCGCGAGGCGGCCGCCGCCGCTGCCGAGCGCGAGAGGCAGGAGGAGATCCGCCGCGAGGCCGCCGCCGCCGAGCGCGAGGAGCGGGCCGGGGCGCCGGCGGACAGCGGGACGGACACGGGTACCGGCACGGACACCGGCGGCACGGACACCGGCACGGGCGGCGCCGCGGACGGCTCGTACGCCGCGAAGGCCGGCAAGGTACTCGCCTTCGCCGAGGCCCAGCTCGGCAAGCCTTACGTCTGGGGCGCCACCGGCCCCAACTCCTACGACTGTTCGGGCCTGACCCAGGCCGCCTGGCTCAGCGCGGGCGTCTCACTGCCGCGCACCACCTACGACCAGGTGAACGCGGGCACCCGGATCGCCAGGGCCGACATGCGGCCGGGCGATCTGGTCTTCTTCTACGACGACATCAGCCACGTGGGCGTCTACGCGGGCGGCGGCCGGATGATCCACGCGCCGAAGCCGGGCGCCGAGGTGCGCTACGAGTCCGTCGACCACATGCCCTTCCACAGCGCGGTCCGCCCGGCCTGAGACGAACGGCCCGGGACGGACCGCGGGCGGCGGTGCCCCGCACCGCCGCCCGCCGCCCGCGGTACGTGCGCCGGCTACACCCACATGACGGCGAGGAAGACGTTGACGACGGTGAGCAGGCCGATGGTGCCGAACAGCGGCGCGGGCAGCCGCTCCTCGTCCCGCTTGACGTAGACCAGGCCGAGGATCACCACCAGCAGGGTGAGCTTGACACCGATCTTCACGTGGTTGACGGTCTGGCCGTCCGCCTCGTTCAGACCGACCAGGGCTATGCCCGTCACCAGCATGGTGAGGGCCCCGTGCAGCATCGCCGGGACGATGCGGGCCTCACCGGCGCCCATGGCCTTCATCTGGGTCACGAAGCCGCCGAGCAGGGCGCCGATGCCGACGATGTGCAGGCCGACGAAGAAGTGTGTGAGTGCCTCCATGGCACGCGAGCGTATCCGGGGCTCCCCCGCCGCCCTCGGCCAGGGCGCTCACCGGCTCCCGCCGCCACGGCCGGGGGCGACCGGGACGGGTCTCCGTCACTCCCGGGAGGCGGACCGACGACCGGGGCGGCTCACTCGTCCGGGTGGTGAACGCGCGGCACTCCGAACTCCTCTCCCTCCCCACCGCATCCGCGAACCGGCCCCCGACTGCCGGGCGGAGGGCCGGGGAACGGGCCGGGAACGTGTCGTGGAAGGGCCGGGAACGACCGGGAACACCACCCCGGCCCCCTTCCCCGTAGGGCACAATTCCCTCCCGTTGCCGGAGAGTCGGCGGCTCGGGGAGAGCCGGGGAGAGGTGGGTCGACAGTGGCCGTGGACACTGCGCGGGACGGCGGTACGGCGAGCGCGCCCCCGGGAGGGACGGCCGGGCCGCCCGGCACGAAGGGCGGCGGGCCGCCGTCCGGGCACGGCGGCTGCGCCTGCGCTGACTGCCCGCACGGGGTGCGGGAGGGCCGCCGCCGCGCACTGGCCGAGTTCCGGCGGCGGCGGGACGAACTCGCGGCGGGCGGCGGAGTGCCCGCCGCCCTCGCCCACTCGCCCGGCGCGTCCCGCCAGTGGGTCTCCGACGAACTGACCCAGGCGGCCCGCACCGTCGCCGAACACACCCGCGCCGAGGCCGCTTTCCGGCTGGACGGGCTGTGGCGGCGCACCGCCGTCGCCGTCTGGGGCGCGGTCGCCCTGCTGCTGGCCGGCCAGATCACGACGGCGGTGCTCGGCCCGGGCTGGACGGCCGGGCGTACCGCCGGGCTGGTCGCCGCGCTGGTCTGCGCGGCCGCGCTGACCGCCGCCGCGCTGCTGCACCGGTCGCGCGGCGGGGTGCCGGCACCGGTGACCGGCGAGGACGGGCGGCTGTCCACCTCGCGCACGGTCGCCGCCGTCTGGGTGCTGCTGGCCTCGTACTCCGTGCTGGTCGTCGCCGTCGGGGCGGCCCTCGCGCCCGGCGCGGACGCGTCCGGCCGGCTGCTCGCCGGCCTGGATCCGGGGCGCGGCGCCGGACTGCTGACCGTCCTCGCCCTGTGCTGCGCGGTCGCGGTCACCGTGCGCCGCACCGTCGCACTGCGGGTGCGGGCGCAGCGTCTGCAGAAGGTGCGCGCCGACCGGCCGCGCGCCGCCGACCTGCTCACCGACGACGGCGGGCGCGGCTCCTTCACGGACGTGCAGTACGTGACGGTGTGCTCGGTGGCGGCGGTCCTCGCGGCGGTCGGGGCGGCCCGCCGGCCCGGTGAGCTGCCGGACCTGCCCTGGGGCCTGGTGCTGCTGGTGGCGATCTCGGCGCTGACGTACCTGGCCGGGAAGTACTCCGAGGGCGGCCGGCCCGTCATCCTGTCCGTGGTCCGCTCCCGCGAGCCGGGCGATCTGGACGCGCCCATCCGCACCGGCGACGACATCGAGATCCGCGGCTCGGGTTTCGTGCCGCCCGGCGCGGAGGCGCCGGACCGGCTGGCCCGTACGACGGTGCGCATCGGCGCCGTCCACGTCCACGTCCCCCTGGTCCCGGTCGCCGGGGGCTTCGCCAGCCCGGCCGACACCGTGCTGACCGTCCCCGTGCCGGTGGACGTCGAGCCCGGCCGGGTCGAGGTGCAGGTGATCACCGCGGCGGGCGCGGAGACCAACCGCTACTCCATCGACGTCCTGGACTGAACCGGTCCGGACCGTCTCCGCCGGACGGCACGTCCTCGCGGCCCGGTACGACCACGCGGCCGGTGCGCGGAAGGCGGCGGACGAGGGCTACACCGCGACCGCCACGGCGGCGGGCGGCGAGTACACCGTCCGGGGCTCCTTCCCGGCCCCGTCCGGCGGCCGGACGCGCGCCGCCTCACCGCCCGCGCTCCCCTCCGGCTCCTTACGCGGCTCCTCTCCCGGTGTCCCGGGACCGTCCTCCTCCCCGGCAACGCCGTCCGGCGAATGCCGCACGATCACGATCTCGCCCACCCCGACGCGGACGGTCAGCCGCAGCGTGCCCCCCTGGCCGCCGTCCTCGGCCGACGGCAGTGTGCGCCGCTCGGCGATCCCGATCCCGCCGCCCTGCGCCGTCCCCCAGCCGCCGTCCCCGGGCGGCCCCGCGAGCCGGTAGCCGCCGACGCCCACGTCGGCGGTCAGCTCAACCTCGACGTCGTGGGGGACCGTGACCCGCGCCTCACCCGCGCCCAGGTCCAGCACCGTGCTCAGTGTCCGGCCCTCGCCGGGGCTCGCCTCCGAGAGGTCGAGCAGGGCCGAGCCGGTGCCCAGTTCGTACCGCTCCTCGACCGCGGCCGCGCTCGCCGGGCTCCAGGCCCTCTCGGCCCAGTCGGTGGTGATGTCCCTCGGCAGCAGCATCGAGCCCGCCAGCAGCAGGCCGGTGCACATGATCGCGAAGAACGTCCCGCCGCCGATCCGCCCGTAGAAGACGCTGACCAGCGCGCCCAGAACGAAGACGCCCAGTGCCGAGCCGAGGCCGATGGAGAGCGCGACGCCCAGCGGCTGCGTGTGCCAGACCGCGGCGACACCGATCACCGCCGCGGTCAGGGCCAGCAGGAGGAGAGCTCCGCCGATGGATCCGCGTCCGCGCCGCGCGCCGGACCGCCCGGGGCCGGCTCCGTCAGGCGCCTCCTTCCCGCACGGCGTCCCCTCACCTCCCGGCGTCTCCTTCCCGTACGGAGGCGTACCCGCGTACGAACCGACGGCCGGTTCGTCCTCCGGCCCCCACAGGTAGCCGGTGTCCGGCGGCGTCTGCGGCGGTCCGTCCTTCGTCAGCGGCTCGCGCCACCACGACGGCCCGGCCGGTGCGGGCGGGGCCTGGGCCTCGGGGGGCGCGTCGGCGACGGCGTGCGCCGTCACCGGATCCGCCGGGCCCCCCTGCTCCTCCGCGGTCGTGGCGCGGCGCCGGGACCAGTAGGCCGCGCCCGCGACCGATCCGGCCAGCAGCACGGAGAACGTCTGCGTCCCGCCGTCGCCGCTGCCCAGCGAGTTCAGCAACAGCCCGCTGCCGACGAGCGCGCACAGCACCGCGCTCAGCGTGGTGCCCTCCACCCGGCCCGTCAGCAGCCGCCGCCCCTCGTTCTCCTCCTCGCCCTCCAGCGGGACGAGCAGCCAGGCGAAGCCGTAGAAGAGCAGGCCGAGACCGCCGACGACCGACAGCACGGCCAGCGGCACACGGAAGATCATCGGATCGAGGTCGTAGTGACGGCCCAGGCCGCCGCACACCCCGGCGACGGCCTTGTGCCGGCGGCTGCGGGTGAGCCGCGCTCCGGCTTCCGGCGCGTCCGGGGCGTCCGGCTTGGGCTCGTCGGCGGGCGGCTGGGCGTCTTTCATGGGAACCATGGTGGCGTGCCGTCCGCCCCCGGGCATCAGGGGGCGTCCCGGAGGCGACCCTGAGTTATCCGGGCCGGATCAGGGACCGACCCTGATGCCCCGCGCCACCCGTCCGTGTGACGATCGTGGCGTGACCACCACCGCTCCGCCCCCCACCGCCGACCCCCCGCCGCTGCGCAGGCTCTACCGCAGCTCCGAGGGACGGCTGCTCGGCGGTGTCGCACGCGGGCTGGCCGGCCACCTGGGGGTGCCGGTGTCCTGGGTGCGGATCGTGTTCCTCGTGCTCTTCATGACCAACGGCCTGGGCGCCCTCCTGTACGCGGCCTTCTGGTTCTTCGTGCCGCTGGGCGCGGGCGGCGTCGCCGCCGCGCCGAGGAGGGCGGACGTGCCGCGGCACGTCCGCAGACCCGACAAGGGCCAGCTCCTGGCGGTCCTGGTCCTGGTCGTGGCGCTGGCCTCCCTCGGCTCCAACCTCCAGTTCGGCGCGGCGAACGCCTACGTCTGGTCGCTGCTGCTGGCCGGGGTCGGCGTGGCCGTCGTCTGGCGGCAGGCGGACAACTCCCGGCGCGCCCACTGGGCGGAGGTCAGCCGCCGCAGGCGGCTGCTGCCCATCGCCCGCAGCGCGGCGGGCGCCCTCCTGGTCGGTGTGGGCATCACCGGCTTCGCCGTCACCCGGGGCCTGGGCCCGCACCTGGGCACGGTGCTCCAGGCGTCGCTGGCGCTGCTGGTCGGCACGGCGCTGCTGGCCGGACCGTATCTGGTCCGCCTCACCCAGGACCTGTCCGAGGAGCGGCTGATGCGCATCCGGGCGCAGGAGCGGGCCGAGGTCGCCGCCCACGTCCACGACTCCGTCCTGCACACCCTCACCCTGATCCAGCGCAACGCGGACAACTCCCGCGAGGTGGCCCGTCTCGCCCGCGCCCAGGAGCGCGAGCTGCGGGCCTGGCTCTACAGGCCGAGCGGCACGGGCAGGGACGAGGAGGAGGAGCCGGACACCCTGGCCGACGCGGTGCGGGCGGCCGCGGCCGGGGTGGAGGACCACCACGGAGTGCCGGTGGAGGTCGTCTGCGTCGGCGACTGCCCGCTGGACGAGAGGCTGGCCGCGCAGCTCCAGGCCGCCAGGGAGGCGATGGTCAACGCCGCCAAGTACGGTGGCGAGGGCGGCCCGGTGCAGGTCTTCGCCGAGGTCGAGGGACGTACGGTCTTCGTCTCCGTGCGCGACCACGGCCCCGGCTTCGACCTGGACTCGGTGCCGCCGGACCGGATGGGCGTACGGGAGTCGATCATCGGCCGGATGCGGCGCAACGGCGGTACGGCGGTGCTGCGTTCCGCCCCCGAGGGCGGCACGGTGGTGGAACTGGAGATGGAGAGGGCACAAGCATGAACGAGGAGCAGCGCCGGGAGCGGCCGCAGGAGCAGCACCGGGCCCGGGTGGTCCTGGTGGACGACCACCGGATGTTCCGCACGGGCGTCCAGGCGGAGATCGGGGACACCGCCGAGACCGGGGTCGAGGTCGTCGGCGAGGCCGCCGACGTGGACCAGGCCGTCACCGTCATCACCGCCACCCGCCCCGACGTCGTCCTGCTCGACGTCCATCTGCCCGGCGGCGGCGGGGTGGAGGTGCTGCGCCGCAGCGCCACGCTGATGGCCGACCCCGAGCACCCGGTGCGCTTCCTGGCCCTGTCGGTCTCGGACGCGGCCGAGGACGTCATCGGCGTCATCCGCGGCGGCGCCCGCGGCTACGTCACCAAGACGATCACCGGCGCGGACCTGGTCCGGGCCGTCTTCCGGGTCGCCGAGGGCGACGCGGTGTTCTCCCCGCGCCTGGCGGGCTTCGTCCTGGACGCCTTCGCCTCCACCGACGCCCCGCCGGTGGACGAGGACCTGGACCGCCTCACCCAGCGCGAGCGCGAGGTGCTGCGCCTGATCGCGCGCGGCTACGCCTACAAGGAGATCGCCAAGCAGCTGTTCATCTCGGTCAAGACCGTCGAGAGCCATGTCTCGGCGGTGCTGCGCAAGCTCCAGCTCTCCAACCGCCACGAGCTCACCCGCTGGGCCACCGCCCGCCGCCTGGTGTGAAACCCCCGTTCACGCGGCTGACCGGTACGGGCACGCGATAACGTCACATCATGGCCGGGAGAGAGCCCGGAAAGCCGATCTCCGTCGCCCTCGACTCGGACGTTCTCGAAGAGCTTCAACGCCTCGTTCACCGGGGCGAGGCCGCCTCCATCTCCTCCGGTGGTCAACGGAACCCTGCGGCATCGGCTGGAATGCCGGCAGCAGGCGGAACGCGCCCCGCCGTCAATCACTCCGCGTCCGCCCCAGACCGATCTCGGCCCAGACCGTCTTGCCGACCGTACGCGGAGTGACGCCCCAGCGCACGGCGAGGGCGTCCACGATCAGCAGGCCCCGGCCGAACTGCTCGTCGTCGGCCGGACTCCTGGGCTCGGGGCACTGCTCCCCGCGTGCGTCGCTGACCTCGATGCGCACCACCGACGCTGTCAGCTTCAGGTGGACCCGGAACAGCCGCCCCAGCACACGGCCGTGCAGCAGTGCGTTACCGGCCAGTTCGCTGACGATCAGCGATGCGTCCCCGGCCACGCCGGGGTGCCCCCACTCGCCCACCAGCCGTGCAGTCCGGCGCCGGGCCAGGCTCACGCTGCTGGGGAACGGGGTGTAGTCGAGCTTGTCCTCCTTGAGGACAGCCGCCGAGGAGGGGTGGAACACGGCCATGGTGATCACGCCTTCGTGAGTGAAGTGTCGGCGCATGCGGGCGCCACTCGGCTTCTTGGGTGAGTGAGCCACTACACAAAGTAGAGGAGTGTCACTCCTGGAGCAATCTACTCAGGGAAGATATTCCCCAAACAAGAGTGGCGTTCGACCGCAACGCCACGGAGAGGACAGACTTGCTGTCGTGAACCAGTGGGCACACCAAGGCAATCGGGTCTCCACCGTCCTGGGCCGCAGGCTCGGGAGCGAGCTGCTTCGTCTGCGTGACACAGCGGGCAAGACCCAACAGCAGGCAGCCGAGGCGCTGAGCGCCACAGCTACCAAGATCGTCAAGATGGAGCGCGGCTGGGTACCAGTACGCGATCCCGATATCCGGGCACTCTGCGACTTCTACGGGCTCGATACCCCGGCGGCCAGGGGCATCCTGCTCAACCTGGCAAAGTTGGATCGAGAGCGGCGCAAGGCCAAGGGTTGGTGGAAGCACCTGCCGAAGGCCGGAGCGCTGGCCGAGTACATCGCGATGGAGGACGTGGCCAGTCGGGTCCGGACATGGCAGCTTTCCTTTGTCCCAGGGCTGTTGCAGACCGCTGAGTACGCCCGCGCGCTCGCGGTGGGCGAGGGCACGTGGGATGACCCGGACGAGATCGAGCGCATGGTCGACACTCGTCTGAAGCGTCAGGAACGCCTACACGGCGAACAACCGTTGCAGGTGTACGCCGTGGTTTGGGAAGCGGCCTTGCGTCAACTTGTGGGCGGACCGGAGGTCATGCGTGCTCAGCTCAACCACCTGCTGGAGCTGGTCCAGCTTCCCAACGTCCGGCTTCAGGTCCTGCCATTCCATGCGGGCGCCCATGCCTGTGCGGCCAGCTCGTTCACGATCATTTCATTCGCACAGACCGAGGCGGTCGATGTGATTCACACGGACACGATCGGCTCGACGGTGTGGGTCGAGAATGAGGAAGACGGCGCAACGTACCGCACGTTCTTCGAGCGCACAGCGAGGCAAGCGTTGGCGCAGCACGACTCCGTCGTGCTGATCGAGAGCATCCGTAAGGGGTTGTGACCGCATGATCGGTTTCGTGTTCCGCAAGTCCAGTTACAGCAGCGGCAGCGGTGAGTGCGTCGAGGTGGCTGACAACGTCATAGCCACCGTGGTCGTACGCGACTCCAAAGAGCCCGGCGGCCCCTGCATACGCCTGTCCCCCACCGCCTGGGCCGCGTTCCTCTCCACGCTGCGCGGCGGGGAGGAGCGAGCCGCGTAACCCCGTCGCCCCCTCGCACAGGGCGGTGTGACAGCACCGGCGGCGCGAGGTGAGCGCACGGACGGCGGTGCCGGGCGGACGACACCGCACCGGGCTGTCCTCCAGCTCCCCGAAACCGCCGCCGGAAAGGCTGAGCGTGTGCGCCGCGCGGGGCCCCCCCCCCCCCCCCCGGGGGGGGGGGGGGGGGGGGGGCGGGGGGGGCCGCCTGGGC